>NZ_JBARVQ010000239.1:0-4646 GCF_049646345.1 Albidovulum sp.
TCCCGGAAAACAATGAGCGACCGAAAAAGCGGCCGGACCTGACCAGCACAAGTGCGGCCATCGTGCCGAGGACGGTTGCCACGGTCGAACTGACGACGGCAACCACCATTGTGATCCAGGCCGCATCCTTGAACGCCTGATCCTGGAACAGCACGCCATACCATTTGGTCGAGAAGCCGCCCCAGATCGTCACCAGCCGAGATTCGTTGAAGCTGTAGGCCACCAGAATCAGCATCGGTAGGTAAAGGAAGGCAAACCCAAGGCAAAGCGAGGTTGCATTGAACCAGCTGACCCGATTCATAGGCCGGCCTCCCGTTGTTTTTGCAGATAACGCTGGAACAGCACGATCGGGATGATCAACAGGAGCAGCAGGATGACGGCCACGGACGAGGCAATCGGCCAGTCACGGTTGTTGAAGAACTCTCCCCACAGCACGCTGCCGATCATCAGCGTGCTGGATCCGCCCAAGAGCGACGGGATCACAAATTCGCCGACCGCAGGGATGAAAACCAGAAAGCACCCCGCGATGATCCCTGGCCGGGACAGCGGAAAGGTTACAAGCCAAAAAGCCGACAGACGCGAACAACCGAGGTCCTCGGCCGCTTCCAGCAAAGAACCATCGAACTTTTCCAGCGCCGAATAGATCGGCAAGACCATGAAGGGCAGGTAAGTGTATACGATGCCGACATAGACAGCGAAATTGGTGTTCAGCATAACCAGGGGTTCCGAGATCAGCCCAAGGCCAAGCAGGAGCTGATTCAAGTAGCCGTCCGTTGCGAGAATTCCGATCCAGGCATAGACCCGGATCAGAAAACTGGTCCAGAACGGCAAAATGACCAGCATCATCAGCGTGGGTCGCCATCGGCGCGGTGTGCAGGCCATCCCGTAAGCGATCGGATAGGCCGCGAGCAAGGTCAGGACGGTCGAGGTTACCGCGACCCAAAGCGAGTTCAGATAGGCCTTCAGGTAAAGGCTGTCACCGGCGAGGAATAGGTAGTTCGCAAGATCCAGACCTTGCAGGAACTCCTTTACTCCCGTCCATCCGTTTGAGAGGTCAAGATGTGGTTGATAGGGCGGAATTGCCATCGCCGTGTCGCTGAGGCTGATCTTGAAGACGATCAGGAACGGCACCAGAAACAGCGCCGAGAGCCATAGAAAAGGAACAGCGATGAGGGCGAAGCGACGCATCTGCTCTCAACCTTCCAGAAGGATGGCGGCCGTCGCCGTCCAGCTGATCCAAACCGTATCGTTCAACGAGATCGCCCGTCGCGACAGTCGTCGGATATTTGTGGCTTGTACTTTTATTATTCGCCCGTCAGCCAATTCGACGTGATAGGTCGACAGATTGCCCGAATAAGCGATGTCATGCACCTTGCCCTGCAGGAGGTTGGCGGCCTGCTCCGGTTTTTCGTTCGAGATCGCGATCTTCTCGGGACGTATCGACAAAAAGCAAGATTGCCCGTTCGAAAACGTCGCATCGGATTGGGCCTGCAGTTTCGGCTGACCTTCGGCGAAATGGATGGAATAGCCCCCTTCCGCAACCTCGATCTTACCTTCGATGATGTTCACTTCTCCAATAAAGTCAGCGACATAAACAGAATTTGGCATTTCGTAGATGCGAGATGGCGTGTCGGCCTGGATGATCTTGCCGTGGTCCATGACCGCCACACGGGACGCCATTGTCATCGCTTCATTTTGGTCATGGGTTACGATGATGAAAGTCGTATCGGTCCGCTTTTGGATGTCCATAAGCTCAAACTGCGTGGCTTGCCGCAATTTGGCGTCCAATGCCCCCAAAGGTTCGTCCAGCAAGAGAAGTTTCGGTGCTTTGGCCAAGCTACGGGCCAGTGCCACACGCTGCCGCTGGCCGCCGGAGATCTGGTGGGGCTTGCGATGCGCGAACTGCTCCAGCCTGGTCAGCTTCAGCATCTCTTCGACCCGAGCGGCAATTCGGTCTTTTGGCTGCTTGTCGCGCTTCAGCCCGAAGGCGATATTCTCCCAGACGGAAAGATGCGGGAACAAAGCATAAGACTGGAACATCATATTTACTGAACGTCTGTTCGGGGGGACCGGCGCCAGGTCCTGACCAGCAAGCAGGATCTTTCCCGAAGTAGGTGTTTCGAATCCGGCCAGCATTCGCATCAAGGTCGTCTTGCCACAGCCCGAGGGGCCCAATAGGGCGAAGAACTCGCCTTCGTAGATGCTCAAAGACAGATCGGCGATGGCCGTGAAGTGGCCGAAGCGCTTGGTCACATTGCTGAACTCGATCAGCGGCCGGGCCCCGGGATCGTTCCAGGGTTGAACTTCTATTGCCGCCATTTTCGCCCCCTGGCTCCGCCGACAGGATTTTCCAATTCCAAAAAAACAAATAACGTGGGCTAACCCACTAGGTGATCCGCATCAGACGCCGCCGCCGACCGATCTTCAATATGGCAGAGCATATAGAATAGCCTCTGGGCCGGCGCCGCCGAAGGGCAAACTTGGCGCCGGGTCGAACGGCCGTTGGCGGTCGGGATGCGCCGAGGACCACTCAAGTTGCCGTCACCTCTGTGCGCCGCTAGGATGCGAACCACAAGCTGACTGAGGAAGGATTTCCATGCAGATCGACGACATCCTGGGTAACGGAGACACCAGCCTGGGTCAGCTTCTGGACGCGATTGCAGAGATGAACGATCAGGACAGTCTGCGCGACTTTTTCGCACGGTTGCACGCCTTGTTCACGCGCACCTGCTCGACCGCGTCCATCGCGGCGTTTGAATTCGGCAAAGATCTGCAGCCTCACCTGATATTCGTCGACGGGCCGAATGGAGGCGATGATCTGCCCCAATATTTGGGCGGACTTTATCTGCTGGACCCTTTCTACCTGATGTATACCGAAGAAGAAAAAACTGGTGTCTTCGTGATGTCGCAGACCGATTCCGAAACCTTTGGGGTCGCAAAGAAATACAAGGCTTATTGGAGCCGGATCACCGGCGATAGCGAGATCGCAGCGCTTTTCCCGGCGGGGCCGGGCAAATGCCTGCATGTGACGATCATGGTACGCAATGACCAACAGTTGGCCCAACGCACGGTCCTTCTGGTCAGGCTGCTTGAAAAGACCATTGTCTCCTTTTTTCGGCGCAAACTGGAAAGAGGAGAGGCCAGCAACGTCGATGATACGATGCGCCGGCATGTGCACCTGACGGTCAACCGCACCTTGCAGAGCTTCGGTGCAGATGTGCTGACCGACCGCGAACGCGATGTTGTTCAATTGCTGCTCAAAGGACATTCCGCCAAGAGCATCGCACAGCTTTTGGATATCTCGGCCGGAACAGCAGGTATCCATCGGTCGAACATCTACCGGAAGCTCGAGATCACCGGACAAGGCGAACTGTTCCTGAAGTATCTCAACCTCCTCAGCCAGGAATGACTCGAGCGCGAGGTTAGAAAAGCCCCTCTCGGCGAAGGTCGGCCAAAACGTCCTCCATCGCGGCCCGCAGACGGACGATCAGGTCGTCGACTTCGGCGCGGGTGATTGTCAGCGGCGGGGACATGACGTTGAGGCTGCCCAGCGGTCGCACCAGCAACCCGCGCTTCTCCGCCGCATTGGAGACGCGCTTGCCGATGTTCACTTCCGGCGGGAAAAGCTCCAATGTCGCCTTGTCACGCACGCTCATGATACAAGCCATCAGCTTCATACCGCGAACCAGGCCGACCGTTGGGAAATCCAGCAGTGTTCGCAACTGCTCTATGAAATAGGGACCAACGTCGTCGCGGACATGCGCGAGCAGTCCCTCTCTCTCGATGATTTCGATGTTCTTCAACGCGGCCGCACAGGCGACCGGATGGCCCGAATAGGTGAAGCCGTGCGAGAACCAACGATCATGGCCGGGAGCCGAAATCGTGTCGTGTATCTCGTCGGAATAGATCGTGGCTCCAAGAGGCAGATAGCCTGAGGTCAGACCCTTGGCGCAGACAATGATGTCGGGTTGAATTCCAAAGACATCTTTCGCGGCGAACCAGGCGCCAAGTCGACCGAAAGCTGTCACAACCTCATCTGCAACATAGATGATGCCGTGCTTTTGGCACATCGCGTGGACTTCGGTGATATAGCGCCGTGGCGGCACGATGACGCCACCGGCACCCATCACCGGCTCGGCGTAATGGGCCGCGATATTTTCGGGGCCCAGCCGGTCAAGCGTGGCACGAAAGTCGGCGATCAGGAAATCGGTGAAAGCTTCTTCACTCATGCCGGCGGGGCGCTTGTGGATGTTCGGCTCCGCGACATGGTGGATGATATCGGGAATGAAGTCGAACTCTGCGCTGCGATCGGTCGGCTTGCCGCCGATGGACTGTGCCGCATAGGTTGAGCCGTGATAGCTGGCCGTACGGGCAATGATGTGCCTGCGATGCTTTTGCCCCTTACAGGCCCAGTAGTACTGGATCAGCCGGAAGGCGCTGTCGTTGCCGACAGAACCGCCACAGCCGAACAGCACATGGTTCAGCGTCCCCGGCGCCAGCTTCGCCAGCTTCGCGGCCAACTGGGCCGCCGGGGCGGTGCCCATGTCGACGAAGGGGCTTGCGAAGGCCAGCCGCCGCGTCTGCGCGGCTATGGCCTCGACCATCTCTTCGCGACCATAACCGATGTTCATGCACCAGAGCCCGCC
>NZ_JBARVQ010000240.1:0-4921 GCF_049646345.1 Albidovulum sp.
CCGTGTCTGCGCGGCCGAGACATAGTCCCGCGTCTTCACGTCGAGAACGATGCCGCGCACGATCCGGAAAACGGTGGGCGAGTTCACGAAGACGACCGAGACGAAGACGATCAGGATATTGCCCGGCACATGGATCAGGTCCAGCATCTGGGGCAGCACCGCCACCTTGGTTCCGACCTCACCCACAAGCGACAGGTAGAGATAGCCGCCGACGATTGCGATCGCCGTCACCACCTTGTTCCGAAACGACGGCACCACGTAGTAGCGAGAATTGACAAGCACCAGCAGGAAGATGATCGGGAACAGGAAGAGCACCATCGCCATATATTGCGGCATGCCGGTTTCGACGATCTCAGGGGTCACCAGCAGATAGAAGAGCAGGATCACCGGGAAGGCGAGGATCAGGTTGGCGAGGAACGACAGCCCGGTATCGAGCTTGCCGCCGAAATACCCCGCAGGCAGGCCCAGCGTGATCCCGACCATGAAGGCAAAGAGCGTCGCCAGGGGGGCGATCTGTACCACGATGCGGCTGCCGAGGACCACGCGGCTGAAGACGTCGCGGCCCAGATGGTCACCGCCCAGCAGGTACCAACCCATGTCGTTCGGGGTGGGCGTGCCGGGCACCTTGTTCTTCATCCGGCTGATCTGGCTGAGAACGTCGTGGGTGGCGATCATGTCGGCGAAGATGGCCGAAAAGACCCAGAACATCACGATGGCGAAACCGATCATGCCGATGGTGGAGTCGAATAGCTTTCCGTAGAGGCCAAGCCGCCTTTTATACCGGATCGACACGGCAAAGAGCAGGATGAGCGCGATCCAGACCGGCAGGAATCGCTTGGCCAACCCGCCGATAATCCCGGCCGAGCCATAGGACATCAGAACGCCGCCAATCAGGTAGAGTGCCACAAGGACAAGAAGCGCGAGAAAGAGCCAGCGCACGGCCGTTTCGATCGAGCCGTAAGCGCCACCTCGGGCCGCGACCGTTCCATCCGGATTGGCCACGATGGTGGGTTCGGGCGCGAAGAACGACAAAACGATCTGCGCGGCGACGGCAAGCGCGAAGACGCCAGCGATGCCGATGGTGACGGGATTGAGGACGGAAAGGGCGCCGGTCCAGGTTAACGGGTCCATTGTCAGTTCCTCCTCAGGATATCCGGATACGCGGGTTCAGGAACACATAGCCGATATCCGAAATCAGCTGGGTCACGAGGACCACGAAGACGGCTACGACCGAACAGCCCAGCAGAAGGTCGATATCGTTGTTGCCCGCCGCCGAGACCAGCGTCCAGCCGAAGCCCTTGTAATTGAACAGGGTCTCGACAATGACGACGCCGTTCAAAAGCCAGGGGAATTGCAGCATGATCACCGTGAAGGGCGCGATCAACGCGTTTCTGAGCGCGTGTTTCAGGACAACATTGCCGAAGGACACGCCCTTCAGCCGTGCGGTGCGGATATATTGCGCGGTCATGACCTCGGCCATCGAAGCGCGGGTCATCCGGGCGATATAGCCGATGCCGTAAAGCGCGATGGTGATGACGGGCAGGAAGAAGTTTTCAAACGTGATGCCGTCCATCGCGCTTGAGGCCGTGCCCTTGAACCATTTCAGCCCGAACATGGATGAGGCGAAGACCGCGATCAGGATGACGCCCGAGACATATTCCGGTGTTGCCGTCGTCGCGATGGAGAAGGTGGACAGCGACCGGTCAAGTTTCGACCCTTCACGCATTCCAGCCAATACACCGATGATCAGTGTGACCGGCACCATCACCACCATGACCCAGAACATCAGAATGCCGGTCAGCGACAGGCGCGTATTGATGATGGTCGAGACATCATCCTTGAAGACCGATGAAAATCCCCACTGCCCCTGAAGCACACCGCAGAAGCGCGCGGCCGTCGCCGGGTCCTGCCCGCGTTCAATGCAGCGCCCCGTCGTGACGCCGCCATCCTCGCGCGTCCAGCCGGGGACGACCCCCAGCCATTCGCCGTAACGGACAAGCAACGGGCTGCCGTGGCCGTTCTTGTCGAGCCAGCTTTGCACCTCTTCATCGGTGATGCGGCTGCCCGCTTCGGTCTTGGCGAGTTTTTCGAGGTTGGGTGGCAGGTTTGTCAGAAAGAAGACGACAAACGTCAGACAGAGGGCCGTCAACACCATGGTCAACAGCCGCCGCAGCAGGAATATCAGCATTGTTTCATGTCCTTCCCCCCAAAGAACGCAGGGGCAGGTTGGAGTGCATGGGCCATCAGGTCAACAAAAAGCGGCGCGCGGGATTATCCGCGCGCCGTATTTGGATGAATCAGGCCTCGACCGACCACTTGTAGTGGTGATGCTCGAAGGTCGGGTGCATGTCCGCGCCCTTCACGTTGTCGCGGAAGTGGCGATAGACGTTCCGCCAGTAGGGCTGGATCAACACGCCGTCATCCTGCATCCGCTGCTCGATCTTCGCCATCACCTCGCGCCGCGCATCGGCGTCGGCGATCGACATGGCCTCTGCCAGAAGCGTATCGAACTCGGTGCTTGCATAAGCGGTTTCGTTCCAGGCCACGCCCGACTTGTAGGCAAGGGCGAGGACCTGCACGCCGAGCGGGCGCATGTTCCACTCGGTGGCCGAGAACGGATATTTGGCCCAGTCGTTCCAGAAGGTCGAGCCGGGCAGGATCGTCCGCTTGACGTTGATGCCTGCGTCGCGGATCTGCGCTGCCACGGCATCGCAGGAGTTCGCTTGCCAGGCGTCGTCGATCGAGATCAGCTCGAACTCGGTATCGGCGTGGCCGGCCGCGTCGATCATCTCTTTCGCCTTGGCCCCGTCGACCACCAGCGGCGGAAGCTCCGCATATTCCGGGTGGATCGGGCAGACATGGTGGTTTTCGGCCGGGCTGCCGAGATTAGCATAGCCAAGCTCAAGCACCACGGCGTTATCCACCGCCATCTGCAGCGCCTTGCGGACATTCACGTCCTTGTAGAGGTCCGCATCCTGGTTGAAGCGCACGGCGAGCGTGGCCGAGGTGACGGCTTCGGACTTGGTCCAGCCGATGCCATCAAAGATGTCGACGAAGTCACCGTCGGTGCGGTGCAGCATGTCGATCTCTTCGGCTTCGGCGGCGGCGAGGAAGGATGACGGGTCGGTGCCGAGGTCGATATATTCGATCCGGTCCAGATAGGGGCCGCCGTAAACCTCGGTGCCCCACCAGGTGTGGTCGGCATTCTTGACCAGAACCTGCTTGACGCCGACCTCGTTCGATTCCGGCAGATAGGCGCCGGTGCCGATCGGATTGGCAGACGGATCGCCGTTGTCGTAGCTGGAATGTGTCACGGCGGCCGGATAGTCCGCCATGCCGACGATGATGGTGATGTCGGGGGCGGGCAGCGTCAGCTTTACGGTGTGATCGTCAACGACGGTGATCGCGCCGTCGCGGGCCATCTTGGTTTCTTCGTCGACCAGCGCACCCATGCGCGCGGCCATCGAGTTACCCTCAACATTGGCGTCGCACCAGCGAGTGATGTTGTTGGCAACATCGGCGGCGGTGAAGTCATCGCCGTTGTTCCACTTCACGCCCTGACGGACCTTCAGCGTGTATTCGGTGGCGTCGTCATTCACTTCCCAGCTTTCGATCAGCATGCCGCGCAGGCTGCCGTCGCCGTTATACTCGACAAGGTAGTCGAGCCAGCCGCGGGCAAAGTTCGCCAGTTCCGACCAATCCCAGGTGCGCGGGTCTTTCTGCGCCTTGGTTTCAAGCTGGCAGCGCAGTGTGCCGCCCATCGTCTGTGCTTGCGCCGCTTTCGGGGCAGCAAGTCCCAGCAGGCCGTAAGCTGCGGCCGAGCTGACGCCGAGCGCTGAGGCGCGGGTCAGAAATTCGCGGCGGCTCAGGCTGCCGTTGCGGACTTCATCGGCGTAAAGTTTTGCCGCCGGATGAAGATCCGGCGTGAAGTGCTTGGTCATTCTTCTTTCTCCCTGCGTGTCATTATTTCGCCGCCGCAATGACCGGACTCTTTTCCGGCCCTTTTGCGCAACGAAATTGCTCACCCGCACATTGCGCCCGGTTTTCATTGCTGCGTCAACGCCGGAATCCGTCTCTTTTGGAATTTTAGCGACATTCCCGGACCGTTCGCGGCCGAAATTCAAATTCGCTGAATCGGCCTTCAGATTCCCTTGCGAAAGGCCGATGGAGTCTTGCCGGTGCGGTGCTGAAAGGCCCGCGTGAAATAGGCCGCCGAGGTGAAGCCAAGCTCTCGCGAGACGTGTGAAATCGGCATCCTGGTTTCGGTCAGCAGCAGCCGTGCCTCAAATATCACCCGGTCGTGGAGCAGGTCCGACGCCGAGCGCCCGCAGGTCTGGTTGCAGACCCGCGTCAGATGGGTTGGCGTGACACCGAGTGCGCGGGCATATTCCGTCACCCCCTTGCCGCTGCGGAATTCGCTTTCCAGCAAGGCCGTGTATCTGGCGGCCAGTCGCGCCGCGGCGGCGGGCTTTTTTGCATCGGCTCTGGCGATATCCACCTGCCGTTCAAGCCAGACCCCCAGAAGGCCCAGATGATGGTGGGCGGCCCGTTCCGCCCCCGCCTTGCCGCTTTCCAACTCGCGCTGGACATTGTCGATCAGCCCCGACAGCTCGGCCTGCGGTCCAACATCGCGGATGCGCAGATGATGCGGCTCGCCGGGCAGGCCGAGATCGGTGCCGCGCCCGAAAAACACAGCAGAGCCGTGTGTCTGCCCGCCGACATCATAGCCGTGCATCACGCCTGCCGGAACGAAAACCGCATTGTTGGCGCCGTAACCACGGGTGACGCCCCCAACCTTGATGCGACCCTGTCCGCGCGTGAACCACAGCAGATGCGGTTCTGCAAGCGACCGCATCGCTTCCCCCCGCCACCTGCCACCAGCGGCACGGCGCGGGATCGGCACGATCCGCAGCTGGGAGGC
>NZ_JBARVQ010000241.1:0-4214 GCF_049646345.1 Albidovulum sp.
GGATGGCATACCTTCGATTGATCAACCCGTCTTCAAGACTGTGCTCGAGGCCGTCTCATTGACACCCAATGATCCGGTGATCGGGCTTGAGATTGCGGGCGACGCGCGGGCCTATCCGTTGCGCATCTTGATCTGGCATGAAATCGTCAATGACACTGTGGGCGGCATGCCGGTAACGGTCACCTATTGCCCGCTGTGTAATACCGCGCTGGTCTTCGACCGGACCGTCAATGGCAAGGTGCTCGACTTCGGAACCACCGGCAAGCTGCGCAATTCGGACCTTGTGATGTATGACCGCCAGACTGAAAGCTGGTGGCAGCAGGCCTTGGGCGAGGGGATCGTGGGCCGGATGAATGGCAAGACCCTGACACAGCTTCCGGGCTGGATGGAAAGCTGGGGCACCTTCCGCGCCCGCAATCCAGAGGGGCTGGTGATGGCGGAACCCGACTGGCCGCGCAGCTATGGCCGCAATCCTTATGTTGGCTATGACAGTCTGGCCCGTCCCTTCCTCTATTCCGGCGAGATGCCGCCCCATCGGATCGAACCCCTGTCGCGGGTCGTTCGGGTCGGGGATCGGGCCTGGCCATTGGAGCGGGTGTCGAAGGCCGGGACGTTGAAGGAGGGCGGAGTGGTGATCGACTGGAGCGCCGGTCAGGCGTCGGCGCTCGATACCGGGCGGATCGCCGAAGGCCGCGATGTCGGCAATATAAGGGTGCGGGATGCGGCGACGGGCCGCGATCTCGTGCATGACGTGGTCTTCGCCTTTGCCTTTCACGCGTTCCATCCCGACGGGGTCTGGATGCTGGGCAAGTAGGCGGTTTTAAATTGAGCGCCTGCGGCGCGAGATTTTATCTCGTCTTCGGCCTTCGGCCTCCTCCTCGGATTGCCTCCGGCGGGAGTATTTTCGAACAGAAGAAGCGGGATCAGCGCAAGATTTGCGTGGCAGCCCAGACGAGGCCGATCAGCACCGGCTGATGGATCAGATAGATCGCAAGGCTGTGGCGGCCGGGCCAGGTGAGGAGGCCGGGTGCGGCAGGGCGGGTAAGGCGCGACCAGACGCCGGCTCTGGTGCCGATCCGCGCCAGGGCCAGCCCGGCGAGAAAAGGGGCGAGCCAAGGGAAAAGCGGCACGTAGTCGATGGCGCCGGGCGTGTTGGTCGAAAGCCCGAGCGGCCAGAGAAGTGGCAGGTCAAAGGCCGTATTGTGCGGCAGGCGGGAGATCGCGAAGATACCGGCGGCGGCGGCCAGCGTCACCGTGGCAGGCAGGCGCAGGAAGGCGAGGCCGATGAGGCTGGCGGCTGCGATGGAATGCAGAATGCCGAAGAAGACGAAGCTTTGCGGCAGGGCGATCCTTGTGCCGACGGTGACCAGAAGGGCCGCCCCTGCGATCATCGCAAAACGTTTCGCGAAGCCGTGCCAGCGGATGCCGTTCCCATGCGCGAGCCAGAGGCTGACACCGGCAAGGAAGAGGAAACTGCCCGCCACCAGCCGCGCGAAGACCGCCCAGAAGCCGGTGACGGCTGTACCGGGCGGGATATGGCCGAACATCTCGAGATCATAGGTGAAATGATAGGTGGCCATGCCGATCAGCGCGACGGTGCGGGAGATATCGAGGGCCGCGATCCGTCCGGGGCGCTGATCGGCTGCGCTTGTCACCCGAGGATCACCAAAGCATGGCGCTTCTTGCCCGCCGTCAGTTTCAGCGCCTCGGCGAAATCACCCGCGCCGAAGATCTGGCCTGCATCGGTGGCGATATCGTCATTCACTCGCGCGCCGCCCTCGGCGATCAGCCGCTTGGCGTCCTTGCCGGACTTGGCAAGGCCCGAGCGCACGAAGAGCTGCGCCAGACTGATCCCGTCCGCGACATCGCCGGGCGAGAGCGTCAGGGTCGGCAGGTCATCGCCTACGCCGCCCTTCTCGAAGACCTCGCGCGCGGTCGCCTCGGCGGTGGCGGCGGCCTCGGCCCCATGGGCGAGTGTCGTGACCGCGTTCGCCAGCACGATCTTGGACTGGTTGATTTCGGACCCTTCAAGCGCGCCGAGCCGGTCGCATTCCTCGACCGGCAGTTCGGTATAAAGCTTCAGGAAGCGGCCGACATCGGCATCGGTCGTATTGCGCCAGTATTGCCAGAATTCGTAGGGCGAGAACATGTCGGCATTCAGCCAGACCGCGCCCGACTGCGACTTGCCCATCTTCTTGCCGTCCGATGTGGTCAGCAGATGCGAGGTCAGGCCATAGATTTCCTGATCGAGCACCCGGCGCGTCAGGTCGATTCCGTTGACGATATTGCCCCACTGATCCGACCCGCCCATCTGCAACAGGCAGCCATAGCGCCGGTTGAGTTCGAGGAAATCGTAGGCCTGCAGGATCATGTAGTTGAATTCGAGGAAGCTGAGCGACTGTTCCCGGTCGAGCCGCGATTTTACGCTTTCGAACGACAGCATCCGGTTGACCGAGAAATGCCGCCCGATATCGCGCAGGAAATCGAGGTAGTTGAGGGTATCGAGCCATTCGGCATTGTTGAGCATCATGGCATCGGTGGGCGCGTCGCCGAAGGTGACATAGGCGGTGAAGACCCGCTTGATCCCCGCGATGTTGTCATCGATCTGGGCCGGCGTCAGCAGCGGGCGTTCATCGGCCCGGAAGGACGGATCGCCGACCTTGGTCGTGCCGCCGCCCATCAGGACGAGGGGCTTGTGGCCGGTCTTCTGCAACCAGCGCAGCATCATGATCTGGATGAGCGAGCCGACATGCAGGGACTTCGCCGTGGCGTCGAACCCGATATAGGCGGGCACGACGCCCTTGGCCAAAGCCTCGTCCAGCCCCTGATAGTCGGTGCAATCGGCCAGAAAGCCGCGCTCCATCATCACGCGCATGAAATCGGATTTCGGGTGGTATGTCATTGACGCATTGTCCATTCTCATTCCGTCACGCATATAGCCGGGGGCGGGGCCGAGGGGAAGGGTATGAAGCGGGCAGAGCCGATCTGGGTATTGGGGACGATGTCGGGCACCTCGCTTGACGGGGTGGATGCGGCTTTGCTGAAGACCGATGGTGAGAGGATCGTCGAATTCGGTCGCCATGGCTATCGGTCCTATCTGGAGCCGGAGCGGGCGGCGATCCGTGCCGCCCTTGGACGCTGGCCGGGCGAAGAGGGCGTGGCCCGGGCCGCGGCGGCGGTGGAGCTTGCCCATACCGTCGTGATGTCGCGTCTGGCCGGGGCGGCAGATCTGGCAGGCTTTCATGGCCAGACGCTGGCGCATGAACCGGAAGGGCGCGGCACCCATCAGGCGGGCGACGGCTCGGTTCTGGCCGATGCGCTTGGCCTGCCGGTGGCCTGGGATTTCCGTACGGCGGATGTGCGGCTGGGCGGGCAGGGGGCGCCACTGGCGCCGTTCTTCCATTTTGCCTGCGCAAGATGGATCGGCGCCGATGCGCCGCTGGCCTTTCTCAATCTCGGCGGGGTGGGAAACCTCACCTGGCTCGATCCGCGCCTGCCGTCGCCTGATCTGCCGGGGGCCTGTCTGGCATTCGACACCGGTCCGGCGAACGCGCCGATTGACGATCTGGTGTTCCGGCGCCGCGGCCTGTCGCGGGACGAGGGCGGGGCGCTGGCAGCGCAGGGGCAGGTTGATGAGGACATCGTGTCGCGCTTTCTTGCGCATCCGTATTTCTTCAGAATGCCGCCGAAATCGCTGGACCGTGACGCGTTTTCCGGTCTGAGCGAGACGGTCGCGGACCTGTCCGACGCCGATGCCGCAGTGACGCTGACGGCGGCCGCGGCGGTGTCGGCCCATCGGGGGGCACGGCATTTTCCCGCACCGGTTGCCCGCATTCTTGTCACCGGGGGCGGGCGGCATAATCCGGTTCTGATGGCCATGCTGCAGACCGCATTCGATGTCCCGGTCGATCCTGTCGAGGCGGTGGGGCTCAATGGCGACATGCTGGAGGCGCAGGCCTTCGCGTATCTCGCGGCACGTGTCCGGCGCGGCTTGCCCACCTCCTGTCCCGGCACGACCGGGGTGCGGGCTGCGATCGGTGGCGGGACCATCAGCCGACCGAAGGCGTAACCCGATTTTTCTCCGAAAAATCGTCGAATTTTCGAAGAAAATTCGGTCCTGCGTTTCTAGCGGCGCACCCGTCGTGCCTGCCGCAGCATCGACCAGGAATAGACGATCAGGGCCGCCCAGATCAGCGGAAAGGCCAGCGCGCGCG
>NZ_JBARVQ010000242.1:0-1714 GCF_049646345.1 Albidovulum sp.
AGGCCGAAGCCGTGCTGTCCTTGATCGCCAAAGCCCCCGCGATTTCGCCCGCCGGCACTTCATCCGGACAGCGCCGCATCAGCAGCCGGAACACCCCCATCCGCTGCGGATGGCTTAGGGTTGAAAGACGCTCTGTCAGAAGTTTTTCCATATTTCATGAATATACGAATATTAAAAACCGGTCAACGCGATTATCGCCCCCCGCCCCAACGATCAACAGGCTCCGATCAACAGGCTCCGACCAACAGACTCCGACCAATAGGCTCCGGCAAATTTTAGGCATAGAGCAGCCGCCAGGAACGGCGGAATTTCGGATTCTTTTAACTTAAAATGCGGATGGTTCCTTCAAATCAAGGAACACGTGATGCCCGGCTATATCTCAGAGCTTGACTATTATGGAACCTCGGACAACGAATTTGTCGAGATAGCCGTTCCGACCGGCACTGATGTATCGAATTATGCGTTGGTGTTCTATCAGGCGGACGGCACAATCTATGATACCGTTTCACTCGGATCCTACACCGGAACCTTCGCGGGTCAGGATGTCTATGTCGTGGATCAGTCCACGCCCGGTTTTGATTCCGGTGGTGACCCGACGGGAACGTTCTATCCGGATGACGCGATTGCCTTGGTCGATGACAATGGCACCGTCCTTCAGTTCATCTCCTGGCAAGGCCATACCGTCACGGCCAGCGAAGGCCCGGCACTTGGTATGTCCAGCACCAACGCGGGATTTGCCGGGGAGACTTTGCAATCCGATGATGGCGGGGCAAGCTATTATGCGCAGTCCGCCGCCAACAAAGGGTCCATTCCGGCCTGTTACGCCCCGGGCACGATGATCGACACACCGCTTGGCCCGCGTTTTGTCGAACAGCTCTCTGTCGGCGATCAGATATGGACGGCGGATAGCGGAGCGCAGGCGATCCGCTGGATCTGGGACGCGACCACCCCCCTCGAAGATACAAGCGCCGACGCCTATCCGGTCTTGATCCAGGCCGGCGCCTTGGCACCCGGGCGGCCCGACAATGATCTGATCGTCTCGCCGCATCACCGCATAATTGCAGGCGCGGCTGGCCAGTTGGAAGAGCATTTCGAAGCCGAGGTTTTTGTACCGGCGAAATCGCTTACATCCTTGCCCGGAATCCGGTTCATGCGCGGCAAGACTGTGATGCGCTGGCTCCATTTCTCCTGTGACCGGCATGAGGTGGTGCGCGCAAACGGCTGCATGTCGGAATCCTTGTATCTGGGCCCGATGGTGCTGCGCAATTTGCCCCGTAAAACCCTGAAATCGTTGCGCGCAGCACATGCGCCTTCGCCCCATGATGATGCGTTGAATGGCCCTCTGGCGCGACACTGCCTGACGGACAGGCAGGTCAAACGCAACCTGCGCAAGAGCCAAAGCCCCCGCCCCTGCCCCCGCCTTCGCATTCGCCTTCGCCAGACATAGGCCGCGGCACGGCCGGTCTGCGCGTTCATCAATGGGCCCTGAGGCCAGGGCACCGCTTCGCCCCGAAGCAAGGCGCGCCCGCGGCCCCCTTGCCCTGCCCAAAGCCCCCCGGCCAAGCTGCGACGATTTGCACATCCTGGCGCGCTTGCCTTGCCCGCGGCCCGTACCTAGCTTTGACACAACCAGAAGGTGCCAGATATGCAAGATTACCTGACTGCAGAGTTTCTCGCCCGCTTGCAATTCGCGTTCACCATATCCTTTCACATT
>NZ_JBARVQ010000243.1:0-2047 GCF_049646345.1 Albidovulum sp.
ACACGTTCACGAAGTGCCATAGGATGTGGTTTGCCCATCACTGACCCCCATATCTGCCATACAGACAGGGAATCACAGATCAAGCATCGGGGGAATCCTGAATCTCGAAAACCGCAACACGCTCTAAGCCGGTAATGCGAATGCCTCAGCGGGGATCTTCATGTCCAGCGCCTGATGTGGGCGGCGGTTGTTGTAGAAGCTGATCCAGTCGCTGATGGCGCGTGTCGCGTGCTGGATGCTGTCGAAGCGCTGGCGATGAACGAATTGCTCCTTCAGCGTCCGGATCATGCGCTCCACCATGCCGTTCTGCTGCGGACAGTGCGGCGTGATGAACTCCTGCTTCAAGCCATAGCTGCGAACCAGCGCGGTGTATTTCCGACTGGTGAAGACCATGCCGTTGTCAGACCTCAGCAAGAACTCCTTCGGCACCTTGCCGAGCGTGCCGAACCTGGTGATCAGGGCATGTTCCAAGGCGCTGGCGGCGGTGGTCGCCTTGCCTGAGCGCGACAGATGCCAGCCCAGAAGCTCGCGGGTGTGGCAGTCGATCACCAGGGCCAGCGTGGTCCAGCCATCTACCCGACCAGACACGGCAGAGGTCAGTCGACCAGCGCTCGTTTGGCGCTGTGGCCAAGGATGGCACGGCCTCGATCCGGGGACGCATGCCGATCGGGCGCTTGCGGACCTGCCAGCCCTTGATCCGGAAGACCCTCTGGACCGTGTTCTTGTTGAAGCCTAGGAGCCAGGCCACGGTGCGACAGCCGAAGGACGGTTCCTTCTCGATCATCGCCTTGATCGGCTCGGCGATGCGCGGATCAACCTTCGGCGCGGCCTTGGTCGGCTTGTAATAGACCGTCCGCCGCGGCACGCCGAACCAGGCGTAAAGCTTGGCCAGCGGCACCGCGATGCCGTCCGCGAGCAGGCCATCATGGAGCGTCCGGATCAATTGCCGTCCTCCCGCTCCATGAGGGCCGCCAGCTTTTTTCGGGCACGCAGTTCCAGCATTGCCTCGCCGTAGGCTTCCTGAAGGTCTTTCATCTGTTTCTCATACTGCTCGCGGATCTCCAGCGGATTGGCGCGCAGCGCATTCTCCATGCCCCGCTTCGCGTCATCGACCCAGCCCTCGATCTCCGAGGGCGAAAGGTCATAGGCGCGGCTCGCCTCGGCCACCGTCGTCTTGCCCTGGATTATCTCAACCACAAGCGCCGCCTTCCGCTTCGCCGTCCACCGTTTGATGCTGTCGTCCATCGTCACACTCATCGCTACCTTCTCCCTTGTAGCATGAGCAGATATTTACTGGGTCGATACAGATGCGCGGGGAGCCCCCTGTCACCGAAGCTGGTCGCCGCGAATGCCGGTATCGCATCTGGGGAAAGATTGCGCAGCCCCCCGAAAGCCGATTGCCGCGCAACTCCAGGGGGGGCACGCAGCCGTAAAGCTTGCGCTGCACGTGTGATGACGACCGTATAGGGCGCTGCCGCTGCCAAGGGTCAGCTAAACCCGTTTTTCAACTCTGCTTCAAGCGCGTCCACCGTGGCGGCGACGCAGACAAAACCTGCCAGCGTGGCATCGGCAAAGCCCTCGGCGATGATATGGTCGATCAGCCCGATCAGCTTGTCCCAATAGCCTTCGGTGTTCAGCAGGATGATCGGCTTGTCGTGCAGGCCCAACTGGCGCCATGTCAGCACCTCGAAAAACTCATCCAGAGACCCACCGCCGCCGGGCAGTACCACAACCGCATCGGCATTCATGAACATCACTTTCTTGCGTTCATGCATCGTCTCGGTCACCACAAAGGTGGAAAGGTCGCGCTTGCCGACCTCCATCTCCATCAGATGGGTCGGGATGACTCCGAAAGTCTCGCCGCCCGCCCATTGCGCGGCCCGCGCGACCTCACCCATCAGACCGACATCGCCCGCGCCATAGACAAGGCGCCAGCCATTGGCGGCCAGAAGCGTGCCGACCTCGCGCGCGGCCTCGGCATAGGCGGCCCGGCGCCCCGGACGTGCGCCGCAATAGACACAGACGGATTTCCTGTTCACGTTCATTG
>NZ_JBARVQ010000244.1:0-3980 GCF_049646345.1 Albidovulum sp.
AGCCAGACCTGCATGGTGTCCGCCACGGCGCGTGATCCGATCAGTTCCAGTTTTTCCTCTTCGCTCTGGACAGTGGCAAGGCCCATCCAGATCGCGGTCATCGTGCGCAGGTCGGTGCTGACGTAGAGATCGATCTCGAACCCGGGATCCGACCAGCACAGATCGACCGCCCCGTCGCGCTCGATGACCAGCCACCACAGGTTCTTGGTGGACGGCAGATCCGAGTATAGAAACTGAACCACCGTACGCTGGTCCGGCAGCGGCGTGGGGTTGAGGTTGCGGCGCATGTCCCACATCAGCAGCGACGGGTCGAGGTTGCGCAGAGAAAGCGACGATTCGACCCATTTCTGGCCCCAGACCCCCATTGCCTCGACCACGGAACGCAGGTCTTTGCCAGCTTCGGTCAGGTGATATTCGTAGATTCCGCGTTCCGAGGGCAGGGCGCGGCGTTCGATCACGCCTGCCTGTTCCAGTTCCTTCAGGCGCGTCGAAAGCAGGGCCGGTGACATCTTGGGCACGCCGCGGCGCAAGTCGTTGAACCGGGTGGTCCCGGCGACGAGTTCTCGCATCAGAACCATCGTCCACCTTGTGCACAGCACTTCCGCGGCCATCGCGACCGGACAGAATTGTTTGTAGCCCGCCTGAGACATCAGATCCTCCTGTCATGTCGTTCGACCTTAGGGCACCCGCCTTCGCCGGGCTAGTTCAGAAACTGAATCCGGTGGTTCAGTCCCGGAACTGGATGCGGGTGCGGCCCTTGCCCGATGGTGACAGGGCAGGTCCGGACCATTGGGGTCAAGGACACCAAAAGTGAAGGGCGAAACCGATGAGCGTTTTTCTGATTGCGGATATCAAAGTCACCGATGACAGCTGGGTTCCCGATTATGCGACCCATGTCCACAACCTCGTCAAGAAGCATGGCGGCAGATACCTGTCGCGAAGCGGCAATATCCGCACCCTTGAAGGGCCGGACAAGGACAGCACGCTGATTGCGCTGCTTGAGTTTCCCTCGATGGAGGCGATCGACAGATTTGCCGCCGACCCCGAATACGCGCCCTTTGGCAAAGCGCGTCAGGCCGGAAGCGTCAGTCGCTTCCATGTCATCGACGACACCGATATCGCGGGGGCCATTCCCTATCTGAAGGCTGGCTGAGGAACGGCGCGCGGCGCGCCGCCCGGCTTACTGCCCGTAGCGCGCCGCTGTCAGCCCGTCGAAGGAAATCTCGGGCTCCTTGCCGCAGACCACATCCGCGACAGCGCGGCCCGATCCGCAGGCCATGGTCCAGCCCAGCGTGCCATGTCCGGTGTTCAGATACAGGTTGTCATAGCGCGTCGCCCCCATCACCGGGGTGCCGTCCGGCGTCATCGGGCGCAGCCCGGTCCAGCCTTCGGCCTTGCTGATGTCGCCGCCCTTGGGGAAGAGGTCGCTGATCACATGGCGCACGGTATCGGTGGCATGCGGCCCCAGACGGCCGCTGTATCCGGCGATCTCGGCAGTCCCCGCGACGCGGATGCGGTCGCCAAGCCGGGTGATCGCGACCTTGTGGGTCTCATCCATGATCGTCGATTGCGGCGCGAAAGCATCGTCGGTAACGGGCAGGGTGACCGAATAGCCCTTGACCGGATAGACCGGCAGCCGGATGCCGACCGGTTTCAGCACCATCGGGGCATAGCTGCCAAGGGCGCAGACATACTTGTCGCCAGTGATCCGGCCCGCCATCTCGGTATCGACGCCGACAACCTTGCCGTCCTCGACCGCGATGCCGCGGATCGACTGGCCATACTGGAACTCGACGCCCATCTCGGCGCATTTGTCGGCAAGCGCCATGGTAAACATCCGGCAGTCGCCGGTGCGGTCGGCCAGCAACCGCAGACCGCCGACGAACTTGCCCCTCACCTCGGCCAGCGCCGGTTCAACGGCGATGCAGCCGTCGCGGTCCAGAACCTCGTAGGGGCTGTCGAACTGGGCCAGAATCTCCTGATCCGCCTTTGACCCTTTCAACTGCTTTTCGGTTCGGAAAAGCTGTAAGGTGCCCTGTTCGCGGCCATCATATTCGATGCCCGTTTCGGCGATCAGGTCGGGCATGCAGTCGCGGCTGTAGTTCGATACCCGGACCATGCGGGCCTTGTTGATCGCATAGCTTTCCTCGTTGCAGTTCATCACCATCTGCGCGCCCCATTTCCACATCGTGGGGCTGATCAGCGGCCAGATGAACAGCGGACGGCGCTTCATGAACAACCATTTGATGGCTTTCATCGGAATGCCAGGCGCGGCCCAGGGAGAGGTCATGCCATAGGAAAGCTCGCCCGCATTTGCATAGCTCGTCTCAAGCCCCGGCCCGGCCTGACGGTCCAGCACCGTGACGTCGGCGCCCTGACGTGCAAGATAATAGGCGGTGGTGACGCCGATGACACCGGCCCCCATGACAACAACTTTCATCCCGCGGCCTTCCTGTTCGCTGTGTTTCTGCGCCCCACATACAGTCTGGCTTTGCTCGTCCGCAATGATCTTGTGACGGCACGGGTTCCGGCAAGACCCGGATTGTCGCGCCCGAAACTAGAGACGCGCCAGCGCCATTGCCAGCCGGTCGTGAAGATCGGCGCGCTCCTCTGGGCTCAGAAAGGCGCCCAGTTCAACCTCGCGTCCGCCTCCCGATAGCGTCAGGTAGTATTCCACGGGTCCGCCGGTCTTGCGTATCCCGACCCGGACCCAATGCGGATTGGCCTCCCAGCTTTGCTGCGGCCCGCGCGGATTGGTGCGCACCAGTTCCGCACGGTCGGACCAGAGCCGCAGCACTTCGGTCAGGGTTCCGTCCTTGTAGCTGCGCTCGAGGAAATACCACATCAGCCCCAGCGCCCCCAGAAGGAACGGCAGCAGGCCCCAAAGCGCCAGCGTGCCCAGCAGCGCCAGAAGCGGCACCATGAGCATTCCAAAGGTAATCAGGATGAACGCCGCAAAGCCGCGCCGCGGCAGCGACCGATGCGGCCACAGCGTGACCTGAACCGCCGGGTCGCCGTCCTCGGCAAAGGAAAAGGCCCCGGTTTTTGCCGGGGCCCCTTCAGTTCTGTCATCCCATTCGAATGGCATTCACAATCGCCTTAGTGGGCGTGGCTGTGATCCCAGTCGGACTGCTTGGGCAGCGTTTCGAACGTATGTTCGGGCGGCGGCGAGGGCAGGGTCCATTCCAGGGTATCGGCATGTTCGTTCCAGTAGTTGTTGGCATTCACCGGCTTGCCGTAGCGGATGGTGTAGAACACCACGCCGATGAAGAACAGGAACGAGGCGAAGGACAGGAACGCGCCAAGCGACGACCAGTAGTTCCAGTAGGCGAACGCCTCGGGATAGTCGATGTAACGGCGCGGCATGCCCTGACGACCCAGGAAGTGCTGCGGGAAGAAGGTCAGGTTGGTGCCGATGAAGAACATCCAGAAATGCAGCTTGCCTGCCCATTCCGGATACTGGCGACCCGACATCTTGCCGATCCAGTAATAGACCCCGGCGAAGATACAGAAGGCAGCGCCAATCGACATCACGTAGTGGAAATGCGCCACGACATAATAGGTGTCGTGATAGGCGCGGTCGATGGCCGCCTGGCTCAGCACAATGCCGGTGACGCCACCGACGGTGAACAGGAACAGAAAGCCGAACGCCCAGAGCATCGGTGTCTTGAACTCGACCGAACCGCCCCACATCGTCGCGATCCACGAGAAGATCTTGATGCCGGTCGGCACCGCGATCACCATCGTGGCCAGCATGAAGTAGCTCTGCTGGGTCAGGCTCATGCCTACGGTGTACATGTGATGCGCCCAGACGACGAAGCCCAGCACACCGATGGCGACCATCGCATAGACCATCGGCAGGTAGCCGAAGATCGGCTTGCGCGAGAAGGTCGCGATGATCTCGCTGATGATCCCGAAGCCGGGCAGCATCATGATGTAGACGGCCGGGTGGGAGTAGAACCAGAAGATGTGCTGGTAGG
>NZ_JBARVQ010000245.1:0-12147 GCF_049646345.1 Albidovulum sp.
GAAGTTAAGGGGCCCCGCCTGGCCCGACAGCCTTGCCCGGTAGATCGGCAGGCTTTCGGCCACGCGCATCACATAGGTCTGGGTCTCGCGGAAGGGGATCGCCTCGATCCAGTCGATCGGATCGACCCCTTCGGCGCGCGGATCGCCGAGTTCCGTGATCCAACGCCGCGACCGGCCCGGCCCGGCATTGTAGCCGACCGCCACCAGCAGGGGCGAGTTGCCGAATTCGTCCACCAGCTGATCGAGATAAGCCGCCCCGAGCTGCGCATTGTATTGCCAGTCGGTGGTCAGCTTTGCCTTCTCGTAACTGACCCCGATCTTCTTCGCCATCATCTCGGCCGTGCCGGGCATCACCTGCATAAGCCCCCGCGCCCCGGCATGCGAGATGACGCGGTGGTTGAACTCGCTTTCGCGCCGCGCGATGGACAGCGCCAGTTCCGGCCGGACCGGCAGATCGAGCCCTGAAAGGGCCGGCACCGGGAAATAGGCCGAGGGCCAGATCACGCCCTTGTCGGCCGCCGCCTTGGCGAGCGAGAGCCCGACATAGGGCTCCTTCGCCTCGACCGCCATTCCGGCGAGCGCGCCGATATCGCGCCCCGACAGGCCTTCACTGAGATGGAGGAGGAAGCGCGCCGCCAGCGTTTCATCCCCCGCCGCCATCAGCTCCCGCGCCGCGAGGAGAACCGTGGACCCCGCAAAGGGCTGACCGCGCCAGTCGGGATAGGCCTCGCCCCCCGCCATTGCGGGCGACAGAGGCAGGCCGACCTTTTCGGCCGACAGCAGCCCGTAAAAGGCCGTCGGGTAACGCGCACCTTCGGCATAGGCCACACGTGCTTCATTTGCCATGCCCAGCACCTCATAGGCGCGTCCGCGCCAGTACCCCGCGCGCGACAGGCTGATCGGGCCATTCACCGCCTTCTGGAAACGGTCGAAATGGGCGAGTGCCGTTTTGGGGTCGCTCAGCTTGCGTAAAGCGATATAGCCCGCGAGCCATTCCAGATCGGCGTAGTCAGAGCCGGATTTCAGATAATGCTGCGCCGCCATGCGGTAGGCGCGCCTTGCATCGCCTTCGCGCATTTCCTTGCGCGCCAGACGCCTGCGCCAGTCGGCCCATTGGTCCGGATCGCCCAGCGCGTCGGCACTGACCGAGCGTTCCAGCAACAGCTCATCGGCGCTGTCATAAAGGTCCTTGCGGATGCGCCAGCGGAAGCGGTCATAGGCAAGACCGCCGGAATTAACCGCCTTTTCGGGAAGTTTCGCGATCAGTCCGTCGACGCCGGGATCGCTGGCCTGAAGCGCGATGCGCACTTCGGCCACCGCACGTGTATAGGAACTGTTCAAGGGCAGCATGCGGCGGGCATCGGCCAGCCGCCCTTGCCGCAACAGCATCGCGGTACGGCCGTCATGATGGTCCTTCAGGATGCCGCCATGCCGGGCGACGAAGAGGTCATGTTCCGACTGGCTCAGCGATAGCGACCGCCAGGCGCGTACGGCTTCCTTTGCGGCTTCCTGCCCCTGACCGCGTGCCTGATAGGCGGCGATCAGGGCGAGGCTGCCCATGCCGGTTTGAGGACGCATGTTGCTGAAATAGCCGGCGACCGCGTCGGCGGGTGCATCGGCGGCAATCGCCCCTTCGCCTTTCTGACGCAGCAGCGGCAGGCCCGGCCAATCAGAATAGCGGGCCAGAAAACCGGAATACTCCGAAAGCGTCCCGTTGCCGTCCCTGAGCCGCTCCCAGTCGATCACCGCCGCCGCCAGTGGCCCGGCCTTGCGGGCATGGGCCACCGCTGTAGCCCAGTCGCGCTGATCGGCGGCGGCAAGGGCGGCACGGAACCCCGCCGGATCGTCGGCGCGGGCCGTCACAGGCAGAAGAAGGGCCAGCGCGATGGGCGCGGCACGCAAGGCATCACGGATCATGTTTTTCACTGCTTCGATTGATTTTTCGGAAGGATATGGGGCCCTGTCCGCGCCCGCAACACACAAACTTGGCAACGGCGGACAATCCCTATAGGTTCCGCGCGATTTCAACCGGGCGAGTCTCGTCCGCAACACCAAGGAGCGTGTCATGTTCAAAGGGTCCTTCCCAGCCCTCGTCACGCCGTTCAAGAACGGCGAGCTGGATCTGGACACGCTCAAGAAACTCGTCGAATGGCATATCACTGAGGGCAGCCACGGGCTTGTCCCCGTCGGCACGACCGGTGAAAGCCCGACGCTGAGCCACGAAGAGCATATCCGCGTGATCGAAGAAGTGGTCAAGGCGGCTGCCGGACGTATTCCGGTGATCGCAGGGGCCGGGTCGAATTCGACCGAGGAAGGGATCGAGCTGATCCGAGGAGCCGAAAAGGCCGGTGCGGATGCGGCCCTTGTCGTGACGCCCTATTACAACAAGCCGACCCAGCGCGGGCTTTACGCGCATTTCAAGGCGATGCACGACGCCTGCACCCTGCCGATCATCATCTACAACATCCCAGGCCGTTCGGCCGTCGACATGAGCCCCGAGACGATGGGCGATCTGGCCAAGCTGCCGCGCATTGTCGGCGTCAAGGACGCGACCGGCAAGATCGAGCGGGTCAGCCAGCAGCGCGCGCTTTGCGGTCGCGATTTCGTCCAGCTTTCGGGCGAGGATGCGACAGCACTCGGCTTCAACGCCCATGGCGGGGTTGGCTGCATCTCGGTCACCGCGAATGTGGCGCCAAAGCTTTGCGCCGAGTTCCAGGAAGCGACGCTGTCGGGTGATTTCGTCACGGCCCTTGCCTATCAGGACCGGCTGATGCCGCTGCATGAGGCGATTTTTATCGAGCCGGGGCTGGCGGGCGCGAAATATGGGCTGTCACAGCTCGGGCTTTGCGCCGATGAGGTCCGCATGCCGCTGACCACGCTCCTGCCCGAGACCAAGGCAAAGATCGACGCGGCGATGCGTCATGCGGGGCTGATCAACTAGACAACAACGTTGCCCCGGACTTGATCCGGGGCCTCTTGCCTGACGCAGGAATCCCGGATCAAGTCCGGGATTCCTGCGTCACACCATGATCCGTGCTTTGTCCATCAGGCGGCGCATTTCGAGGATTGCAGGCTTCAGCCCGGCGAAGATCGCCTCGCCGATCAGAAAATGGCCGATATTGAGCTCGCGCAGTTCCGGGAAGGCGGCGATGGGGGCGACCGTGTCATAGGTCAGCCCGTGGCCGGCATGAACCTCCAATCCCAGTGAATGGGCGAAGGCGGACATCTCGCGCAGGCGGGCGAGTTCCGTATCGCGTTCGACCACTTTCCCTTCAGCGTGGAAATCGCAATAGGCCCCGGTATGGAGTTCGACCACAGCCGCACCGATCCGGTGGGCGGCCTCGATCTGGGCGGCATCGGCGGCGATGAAGATCGAGACGCGGCAGCCTGCCTCGGCCAGAGGCGCGATGAAATGGGCGAGCCGGTTTTCCTCGCGCGCGACCTCCAGCCCGCCTTCGGTCGTTCGCTCCTCGCGCTTTTCGGGGACGATGCAGACGGCGTGAGGTTTGTGGCGCAGTGCGATCTTCTGCATCTCATCGGTCGCCGCCATCTCGAAGTTCAAAGGTACGGTCAGCGCTTCCATCAGCCGGTCGATATCACCATCGGTGATGTGGCGGCGGTCTTCGCGCAGATGCGCGGTGATGCCGTCCGCGCCCGCGTCCTCAGCCAGTTTCGCGGCGCGGACCGGATCGGGATAGGCCGAACCACGCGCATTCCGCACAGTTGCCACATGGTCGATGTTCACGCCCAGCCGCAATTCAGTCACGTCGCTTACTCCGATTTCTTAGGCCTGGCGGCACTTTAGACCGGTCCGGCGGGGGCTGTGAACGGTGGAATCGTCATGGGTACAATTCCGCGTCAGCTGTTGCCCGGCTGTTCCCCGGTCCGGGCATGCAGTTTTGCCTTCAGCTTTTCAAACCGCGCCTTCAACCGCTTGCGGCGGTGCTTCTGGTAAGCTGCGATGACCGGTTCAGACAGGTAATAGGAGAGAATGCCGACCATGATCCCGGGAACCAGGCCACCGACGAGATAGGGTAGAAAGACTTCGTTGAAGAAATTGTATAGATTGCCCCAGCGCGACGTTGCTTCGGTAAAAATCGCGAAGAAATTGTGCTTCAGATCATTTCCGGCGCCGACGAATTTTCCGAAGATCGTGGCATGCTGGCTTTCGTCGAACTGCGTGCCAAGCAAGAGGTGACCGAGTTTCATCGAGGACACAGCTATGATTGGAAAGGTGATCGGGTTGCCGAAGAATGTACCCAGAATCGCGGCAAGGATATTGCCGCGCACCGCCTTGGCCGTGAGCGCGGCCGAGATGAAATGGAACCCGAAAAGCGGTGTGAAAGAGACAAAGACCCCGGCACCCACGCCCCGCGCGATCCGGTCGGGGCGGTCGGGCAGACGGCGGACGCGGTGTTTGACATAGTGAAAGGCGCGGGTCCAGCCGCCCCGAGGCCAGAAGGCCTCGGCGATCAGCTGCATGTAGGACCGCGGTGTTCGCCTTTTGAAAACCACCTAATCTTCCCCTTGGCCCCGTTCAGGGCTTGCGACTGAGGTCGCGATACCGTTCGACTTGGGCCACATCGCTTTCGGCTTCAAGTGCCTTCAACACCATGTGCAGATGCTCGGCATCTCTCAAATCTACTTCCACGATAAGACGGTAAAAATCAGGCTTACGGTCGACGAAAGTAAGATCGGATATATTGGCCTTCTGTTCGCCGATGAGGGAGCAGATACGGCCAAGAACGCCGGAATCGTTTGCGATCGTCATGTTGAGGCTGATCGTATAGACCGGCGCGTGGCGCCCCGAATGCCAGCGCAGGTCGATCCAGCGGGTGGGCTGTTCCTCGAACTCGGCCAAAGCCGGGCAATCAATCGCGTGGATAACCGCGCCCTGACCGCGATAGGTGATCCCGACGATGCGTTCGCCAGGCACAGGCTGGCAGCAATTCGCGCGGCGGAAGTTCTGGTCAGCGGTCAGGCCGACCACGGGCTGGCGGATATCGACCTCTTCATCGGGATTGGCAGAGGCGAGTTCGGGATAGATTGCCTCGATCACTTCGCGCGCCGTCAGTTCGGCACTGCCAAGACGCGCCAGAACTTCGGTGTCATCGGGCAGACCAAGCGTCTTGGCGGCTGTTCTCAGCGCCTTTTCGGTCGCCTTGCGCCCGTGATGTTCAAAGGCGACCCGCGCCAGTTCCTGACCGAGTTTGACGAAACGCTCGCGGTCCTCTTCGCGCAAAGACCGGCGGATCGCGGATTTCGCGCGGCCGGTAACGACGATGTCGATCCAGGTCGCCTGCGGCCGCTGACCGGTCGCGGTGATGACCTCGACCGACTGGCCGTTTTTCAACCGCGTCCACAGCGGCACGCGGATGCCGTCGATCTTGGCCCCGACGGTCGAGTTGCCGATCCGGGTGTGGATCGAATAGGCAAAATCCAGGGGTGTCGCGCCCTTCGGTAACTGCACCACATCGCCCTTCGGCGTGAAGCAGAAGACCTGATCGGAATACATCTCGAGCTTTACGTTTTCGAGGAACTCGTCATGGTCATCGCCGTTGTCGAAACGTTCAGTCAGAGACGCGATCCATTTCGCCGGATCGACCGCGAAGGGGTTCTTGGCGCGTTCGCCGTCGCGATAGGACCAGTGCGCGGCAACACCCGATTCGGCGACTTCGTGCATCTGCCGGGTGCGGATTTGCACCTCGACCCGTTTGCCGTCGCGGCCTGAAACTGTCGTGTGGATCGAGCGGTAGCCGTTCGACTTTGGCTGGCTGATATAGTCCTTGAACCGTCCGGGCACCGCCCGCCAGCGCTGGTGGATCGCGCCGAGGATGCGGTAGCAATCGCCTTCGGTCTGGCAGATCACGCGGAAGCCGTAGATATCCGAGAGGCGCGAAAAGGCCAGCTGCTTTTCCTGCATCTTGCGCCAGATCGAATAGGGCTTTTTTGCGCGGCCGAAAACGTCGGCCTCGATGTCTTCCTTCTCCAGCTCCAGCCGGATATCGGCGGTGATTTTGTGGATCACATCGCCGGTTTCCTTTTGCAGCGTGATAAAGCGACGGATGATCGATGACCGCGCCTCGTGGTTCACCACGCGGAACGACAGGTCTTCCAACTCCTCGCGCATCCACTGCATACCCATGCGCCCGGCAAGGGGCGCGAAGATATCCATCGTCTCTCGCGCTTTTCTGACCTGCTTTTCATGCGGCAGCGACTTGATCGTGCGCATGTTGTGCAGCCGGTCGGCCAGCTTGACGAGGATGACCCGCAGATCCTTCGACATCGCCATGAAGAGCTTGCGGAAGTTTTCCGACTGCTTCGAGGCAGTGGAAGAAAGTTCCAGATTGGTCAGCTTGGTGACACCGTCCACCAGTTCGGCGATCTCGTTGCTGAACTTGGTCGCGATTTCGGAATAGGTTGATTTCGTGTCTTCGATCACGTCGTGCAACAATGCGGTGACGATCGAGGCATCATCCAACCGTTGTTCAGTCAGGATCGCCGCGACCGAGACCGGGTGGGTGAAGTAAGGCTCGCCCGACCGCCGGAACTGACCCTCATGCATCCGCATACCATAGTCGTAGGCCGCGCGGATCAAATCGGCATTGGTACGGGGGTTGTAGTTTCGGACCAGTGCGATCAGGTCTTCGACGTCGATCATTCCGGTCCGCGCGCCTCGGTGTTGGTGGGCTTAGCCCTGGCCCTGAGCTTCCATGAGCGCCCGGAGCAGTTTTTCTTCCGACATGTCGTCCTCGGCCGGGCGGTCGACTTCAGCCCCCATCAGAAGCGCCATCGCGTCCTCTTCGGCCTCGTCCACCTCGATCTGGGTCTGGTGGCTTTCGATCATGCGTTCGCGCAGATCACCGGCGGTCTGAGTCTCATCCGCGATCTCGCGCAGTGAAACGACGGGGTTCTTGTCGTTGTCGCGGTCGATGGTCAGGGACGCACCGGCAGCAATTTCGCGCGCACGGTGTGCGGCGAGCATTACCAGCTCAAACCGGTTCGGAACCTTGTCAACGCAGTCTTCAACCGTCACGCGGGCCATGAGACACTCCAATCGGACTTGGGAGATATGGAACCCGCTATTTAGGCGCTCCGCTTTCCCTTGACAAGCAATGATTCCCCTTCAAAGCGGGCAAATTGCCGCCTTTTCCGCCTTGGGCAGCGCCTCAGCCATCTCTGCGACGGTCAGGCCGGTCACCGGATGGGTCAGGAAGGGGGCGATTTCAGCGAGGGGAATCAGCACGAACCCCCGGTCCTGCAGGCGCGGATGCGGCAGGATCAGCTCGTCCGGGGCCTGCTGGGCCTGCTGTTTGAAGGGAAGTGTCATCCATCTGCTCTGGGTATCCCGGTCGGGCAGGATCGCATCGCCGCAGACTAACAAATCAAGGTCAAGCGTTCTGGCCCCCCAGCGCACCTCACGCGTCCGTCCGAACTCTGCCTCAATGTCATGCAAGGCCGCAAGAATCGCGGATGGTGTCGATGCGGATGCCACGATTGCGGCAGCATTCACAAAATCCGGACCAGAGCCCGGCGGGAAGGCAGGCGTGCGGAAAAACCGCGATACGGAGACAATCGGGCCGATATGACGTTGAATTTCCATTAGTGCAGCTGTGAGGGTAGCGACCGGATTGCCTTTGCCGGATGTGGAATTGCCGCCTAAAGCAATCGCTGCTATATTATCCATTTGTACAGATACCGATCTCTGTGCCAATCTGACTACTATTCTGCTCACTCACGAACAGACTACTATCGTGCTCACTCACGGACATCGGCCATAGGTTTCCAGTTTGACCACCCGAACAAATTGTGGAAGTCCAGCGGCTACATTTTGAAAGGAACTTTTTATGTTCTACAAGGACGAACGGCTGGCGCTGTTCATTGATGGTTCGAATCTTTATGCGGCCGCCAAGGCACTGGGTTTCGACATCGACTACAAACTCCTGCGTCAGGAATTCGAACGTCGCGGCAAATTGCTGCGCGCGTTCTACTACACGGCATTGCTGGAAAACGACGACTACTCGCCGATCCGGCCGCTGGTGGACTGGCTTCACTATAACGGGTTCTCGATGGTGACGAAGCCCGCGAAGGAATACACCGACAGCCAGGGGCGGCGGAAGGTGAAGGGAAACATGGATATCGAACTGACGGTCGATGCCATGGAACTGGCACCGCGCGTCGATCACATCGTGCTCTTCTCGGGTGATGGCGATTTCCGCCCGCTGGTCGAAAGCCTGCAACGTCAGGGGGTGCGGGTTTCGGTCGTGTCGACGATCCGCTCGCAACCGCCGATGATCGCCGACGAGTTGCGCCGCCAGGCCGACAACTTCATCGAGCTTGATGCGCTCCGCGATGTTATCGGTCGGCCGCCGCGCGAACCGCGGTTCGAGCGTGAGGAAGAAGACGCCATCGCAGGCAAGTAAGCGCGACCGAAGGTAGGGTGGGTCTCAGCCCACCTTGCCGCGTGCGCTGCGATACTCAGGTCATTTGGTTTGCAGGCAAAAAAGCCCCGCCGGGGGTGCAATCCGGCGGGGTTGAGTTCGTGCCGTGGTTCAGGCCACAGGCACCGGCGGTAACTTCGGAATTCAGTGCGGGCGGGTTTCGTCCATCTCGGCGCGGATCTGCTGGCGCAGGATGTCGATCGACACCATTTTGCCGTCGCGCTTGAAGTGCCAGTAGGTCCAGCCGTTGCAGCTTGGCGCGCCTTCCAGATGCGCGCCCACCTGATGGATAGAGCCCTTGATGTCATTGCCAATCAGCGTGCCGTCGGCCCGAACCTTGGCGCGCTGGCCACGGGCTGAGAACAGTTCTTCACCCGGCCGCAGCATGCCACGTTCGACCACCTGCCCGAAGGGCACACGCGGTTCGGCGCGTTTGGAGGCGGAGACCTCAAGCGCCTCTTTGTCGAACTTGCGGATCTTCGAGAGACGCTTTGTTGCTGCTTCGCGATAGGCGGCCTCACGCTCGATCCCGATAAAGTCGCGGCCAAGCATCTTGGCGACAGCGCCTGTCGTGCCGGTGCCGAAGAAGGGGTCAAGCACCACGTCGCCGGGATTGGTCGTGCCGACCAGAATACGATGCAACAGTGCCTCGGGCTTTTGCGTCGGATGCGCCTTGTCGCCCTGATCGTCCTTCAGCCGCTCATGCCCGGTGCATAGCGGGATCACCCAGTCGGACCGCATCTGCACGCCCTCGTTCAGCGCCTTCAGGGCTTCGTAGTTGAAGGTGTATTTTCCGGCTTCGGATTTCGAGGCCCAGATCAGCGTTTCATGCGCATTGGTAAAGCGCTTGCCGCGGAAATTCGGCATCGGGTTCGACTTGCGCCAAACCACATCGTTGAGGATCCAGAAGCCCTGGTTCTGCAGTTCCGCCCCCATGCGGAACACATTGTGATAGGAACCGATGACCCACAACGCGCCATTCGGTTTCAGAATGCGCCGGGCGGCCTCAAGCCAGTCCTTGGTGAACTTGTCGTAAGCCTTGAAGCTCGCGAACTGATCCCAGTGGTCGTCAACCGCATCAACCTTGGAATTGTCGGGCCGGTGCAGATCGCCGCGAAGCTGGAGGTTATAGGGCGGGTCGGCGAAGATCAGATCGACGCTTTCGGCCGGCAGGGACCGCATCACTTCGATGCAATCGCCGTCAATAATCTGGTTCAACGGAAGCGTCACCGCCCCCTTCGTCATGGTCTTTGTCATCTCTGCCTCATCCCGGCGTCAGGCGCCGTTGTTGTTGTCACCAAGATGAGTCAGGAGCGATTCGCCGTCAAATTCTTTTTTGAATCAAATACTTACTGTTTTCTCTTGGCACAAGATATTGTGCACTGGCTTGAAGGAATGTCTATGATGTGGGGTCACACCAAGATTTCGGAGTGCATCCAGGTGGTCTTTCGTCGGGTAACCGGCGTTGCGTTCCCAGCCATAGCCAGGATGCTGTTGCGCCAAATCCACCATGATGCGATCGCGCAACACCTTGGCGACGATGGAGGCCGCGGCAATCGAGAGTGACCGGCTGTCGCCCTTCACAATCGGTTCGGCGCTGATGGTCAGCCCTCTGGGAATCATATTGCCATCGATCAACAGATGGTCCGGTGTCACCGCCAGCCCCTCCACCGCGCGGCACATCGCGATATGGCTGGCCCGGAGGATGTTGAATTCGTCGATCTCGGTGGCGGACGCCTCACCCACCGCCACATCGGCCACCGACAGGATCGCGTCGAACAGGGCTTCACGGCGGCGCGCGGTCAGTTTCTTTGAATCGTTCAGCCCGTCGGGAACCCGCGCCGGGTCGAGCCGCACAGCGGCGGCGAGGACCGGACCGCATAAAGGGCCGCGGCCGACCTCGTCGACTCCGGCGACATGGTGCAGGCCACGGGCATGCGCGGCCAGTTCGAAACTCAGATCGGGCAAGCCGGACATGGCGCTACCTTGCGCAAATGCAGTCGGGCTTCAAGGAAAAAGGGCGGGTGCCTGCGCGCCCGCCCCAGTTGCGATCCGAAGACCCCGGACCGGCTGCTCGACCTGTTTCTCTTGATTAGCGGTAGCTCGTGACGCGGTAGCCGCGATCACGCAGGCAACGCGACCCATAGACAGTGCGCTTGCCCCAGCTTGTGTTGATGACGAAAGCGCAGCTTGAAGGGACGTTCCGTGCGGCGCCGAATTCCTGAAGACAGCGAGAGGATACCACATCATGACCGCGTACTGCGAAGACGCATTGAGCCGGAATGCGGCGATTGTTGTGGCGGACCTTATCTTTGCGATGGTTCCATCCGTCATAGGGCTGGCGTCTGGTGACCTTCGCCTTTTCCTTGCTGCGCTTGTCCTTGTTCGCCTGGCTGATGAGGAGACCGATCGCGGCTGCCCCGAGCAGCACCTTGAGTGCATCGTTCCCTCTCTCTTGCGCTGCGGCCGGTGTGGCGGCGGCGCTTGTGAGTGTCAGTGCAATGGCGGTTATGGCGGCGATCATCTGCTTTTTCATCGGGCTTCTTCCATTTATCGTGGGGGGACGGGTAACGGCCCCGTCGAACATGACCCAACCTTGCTGCCCCCGTCCGATGTCGGGCAATAACGGTGGCGCGATATCCGATAACCACATGAAAAATTGCTTTCGTTATTGATTAGCGGCGCGGTCCTGAGCAGTGTGGCACCATCATGAAGCGAACAATCCTCATCCCCATGGCGCTAGCCGCCGCCCTCGCCGCCGGACCGGTGGCCGCGAAATGCAAGGTCGAGTACAAGGCCAAGCAGGACAATCCCCTGCGGCTGGACTACGGCACGGCCGAATTGCCCGACAAGGCCTGCGGCTCAAAAGAAGCCGCAGCCGAGGCGCTGGCGAAAAAGTTGAAAAAGGAAGGCTGGACGCTTCTGGCCATTGTGTCCATCCTAGGCTCCAACTGACCGAGCCCAAGGAACGACCGACGTGGCCGACGATCCAATCGTGACGAGTGACACCCTGCGCTCTGGCAACCGCATTGTTGTGTGGGGCATTATCGCCATTGTCGCGATCCTTGCACTGGCTGGGATCCTGTTGCTGATGGCCCTGCCGGACGCCAACGCATTCAACGCCCGCGTTGAACAGATCTTTGTCGAAAACGACGCGCTGAAGACCGGTGAGCAGATCAAGCTTCTGGAAGTTCTGGCGCAGTCGGGCACGGCGTTTTCCGAGGTTCTGGCCAGCTACCGGATCATCATCTTCATCCTTCTGATCTTCGCGACGGGTCTTTTGGTCGCCGCCCTGATCTTCCTTGTGATGATTGTCGCCCAGAACAAACGCATGGGCGAGATCGAGCGGCAGGGGATTCAGGTGTCCTCCTTGCTCATCAGCCGGGCCGAGAATGCGGTCGTGCTGAACAACATGGAATTCAAGCTGACGCCTGCCGCTATCGAGACGCTTTCGGTCCTGGCCGAGGCGCGGATGGATGACGACGTGATGTCGGGGGCCGAGATTGAAGGCGTCATCTCGGGCAAGAACTCGGCCGATTGCGATGAAAGTGCGGGCGCGATGCGGATCAAGCGATTGCGCGATGCACTGGGCAATCAGATGGTTTCGGAACTTCTGGTCAAGAACATCGCGCGTCGCGGCTATATGCTGGCCGTCGACAAGGACGCGATCCGCATGCTCTGACCCTTGCCACAGGGGGTACCGGGC
>NZ_JBARVQ010000246.1:0-3910 GCF_049646345.1 Albidovulum sp.
GGGGAGGGAGAGGGTGGGGGGATCGCCGCCCGGACCCGAGGGGAGACATGGCATGCGCATAACCTGCCCCCTTTGCGGCACCCGCGACCGGCGTGAGTTCACCTATTACGGCGATGCGGTCTATTCCGACCGCCCGGCTGACGGCGCGCCCGTCGAGGCGTGGGACGACTATCTGCATCTGCGCGACAACCCGGCGGGCGAGACGCGCGACCTCTGGTACCACGAGCTTGGCTGTTCATCCTGGATCGAGGTCACGCGCAACACCGTCACGCATGAGATATCCGCGACCCGCCTTCTGACGGACCGCAAAAAGCCCGCGAAGGTTAGGGGGAAGGCGAAATGAGGATCGCGGGCAAGGGGCTGATCGACCGCGCCAAGACGGTCGGGTTCCGCTTTGACGGCAAGGACTATACCGGGTTCGAGGGCGATACGCTCGCCTCGGCGCTGCTGGCCTCGGGTGTCAGGGTTCTTGGCCGCTCGTTCAAGTATCACCGCCCGAGGGGCGTGATGACGGCAGGGTCGGAGGAGCCGAATGCGCTGGTGACGGTGGGCAAAGGCGCGGCGCAGGTGCCAAACGTCCGCGCCACAATGCAAGAGATCCATGACGGGCTTGAGGCGCGGGGGCAGAATGTCTGGCCCTCGGTCAATATGGACGTGATGGCGGTCAATGACCTGATGGCCCCATTCTTCAGCGCGGGTTTCTACTACAAGACCTTCATGTGGCCGCGCGCCTTCTGGGAAAAGCTCTATGAACCCGCGATCCGCCGGGCGGCGGGGCTTGGCGCGCTGTCGGGCAGGCACAACGATGAGGCCTACGAAAAGGCATGGGCGCATTGCGACCTGTTGGTCATCGGCTCTGGCCCCGCAGGCCTCATGGCCGCTGTGACGGCAGCGCGGGCGGGGGCGGATGTGATCCTTGCCGAGGACGACCACCTGATGGGCGGGCGCTGTCTGGCCGAGACGTTTGAGATCGCTGGCAAGCCCGCCGCCGGTTGGGCAGCCGGGATCGTGGACGAGCTCGGGGCGATGCCGAATGTCCGGCTGATGACGCGGACCACCGTCACCGGCGCCTATGACGACGGCACCTATGGCGCGCTGGAACGTGTCGGCCTGCACGTCGCCAACCCGCCGAAGGATCTGCCGCGCGAATGCTTCTGGCGGATCGTCGCGAAACGGGCTGTACTTGCCTCGGGTGCCCATGAACGCCAGATCGCGTTTTCCAACAATGACCGGCCCGGCATCATGACGGCAGGCGCGGTGCGCGCCTATCTGAACCGCTGGGGCGTGGCGCCCGGCCATGCTGTCACGATCTTTGCCAACAACGACGATGCCCATAAGACCGCCCGCGACCTTTCCACTGCCGGGGTCCGAATCGCGGGCCTGATCGACGTGCGCGAGGATGTCGAGGTCGCCGACGATTTCCCGGTCTATGCGGGCTGCCGGGTTATCGACACGGTCGGCCGCAAGGGGCTGCGCGATGTGGTCATCGCCGACAAGTCTGGCCAGATTTCGCGGATTGTCAGCGATTGCCTTGCCGTCTCGGGCGGCTGGAACCCCGCGCTTCATCTCACCTGCCACATGAACGGACGGCCCGTCTGGCGCGAGGATATCGCGGCCTTCGTGCCGAAATCCGGCATGGTGCCGGGGCTGGAGGCAGCGGGCAGCGCCAATGGCGCGTTTTCCACCCGCGCCTGCCTTGCCGAAGGTGTGGCGGCGGCAGAGGCCGCCTTGGAAGCGCTTGGTCGCAAGCCGAAGAAGGTGGCCATGCCGGAGGCCGAGGATGGGGCGATACGCATGCGCGCCTATTGGGAGGTGCCGGAGCCCAAACACCGCGCATGGCTCGACTTCGCCAATGATGTAACCACAAAGGATGTGCGGCTGGCGGCGCAGGAGAACTTCCGCAGCGTCGAGCATATGAAGCGCTACACGACGCAAGGCATGGCGCCCGATCAGGGCAAGAACTCCAATGTGGCGGCTTTGGCGATCCTCGCCGATGCGACCGGGCGCGGCATCCCGGAGACCGGGACGACGACATTCCGCCCTCCCTACACGCCCGTCTCTATCGCCGCGATGGGCGCGGGCGGGCAGGGGGCTGGCTTTGCGCCGCAGCGCTTCACCACCTCGGACAAGGCCGCCCGCGAACGCGGCGCGCCGATGATCGAGGCCGGGCTCTGGTACCGCCCCTCTTACTTCCCGCGCCCGGGTGAGAAGATCTGGCGTGACAGTTGTGACCGCGAGGTCATGCTGGTGCGCGACCGGGTCGGGGTCTGCGATGTCTCGACCTTGGGCAAGATCGATATTCAGGGTAAGGATGCAGGGCGCTTCCTCGACCTCGTCTACACCAACACCTTCTCGACACTGAAGCCCGGCCGAGTGCGCTATGGGCTGATGCTGCGCGAGGACGGGCTGATCATGGATGACGGCACCACGGCCTGTCTCGGTGAGGGGCACTACCTGACCACCACGACCACAGCGGCAGCGGGTCCGGTAATGCGGCATCTGGAATTTGTCCAGCAGGCGCATTGCCAGGGCTGGGATGTGCGGATGATTTCCGTGACCGAACAATGGGCGCAGTTCGCGGTCGCGGGGCCTTTGGCGCGCGAGCTGCTGAATTCGGTGCTGGAAGAGCCGATCGACGTGACCACGCCGCCCTTCCTTGGGGTCACCGACGTCCGGCTGATGGATGTCGCGGCGCGGCTCTTCCGCATCTCCTTCTCAGGTGAGCTTGGCTATGAACTCGCCGTGCCCGCGCGCTATGGTGAGGCGCTCTACCGTGATCTTGTCGCCCGCGCCGAAAGCCTTGGCGGCGGGGCCTATGGAATGGAGGCGCTTAACGTCTTGCGCATCGAGAAGGGATTTATCACTCATGCCGAGATTCACGGCCGCGTCACGGCTTTCGATATCGGCATGAAGGGTATGGTTTCGGGCAAGAAGGATTGCATCGGTAAGGGCGCGAGCCAGCGCCCCGGCCTGACCGGCTCCGAACGCGAGCAACTGGTGGGCCTGCGTCCCATTCCGATGTCGCGCGAAATTGGCGCGGGGGCGCATCTTTTCAATGAAGGGGCCGATCCGGTACGGGTGAACGATCAGGGCTATGTCACCTCGGTCGGCTATTCACCCACGCTGAAAACCTGGCTCGGGCTCGCCTTCCTGAAAAACGGCCGCGCGCGTCATGGTGAACGTATCCGCCTTGTCGACCATCTGCGGGGGGTGGATGTGATCTGTGAAGTGATGAATCCGGTCTTCTTCGACCCGGAGGGAGGACGCACTCGTGCCTAGCCTGATCGAGAAAACCGCCTGTGACGGTCTGCTGCCCGTCACCGAAGCTGGTGTCACGCTGAGCGAATGCGGACCTGCGCGCATCACCTCCATCGCGCCCTTCGCGGGTAAGGAGCGGGCCTTGGGTGCGGCACTGAAAGCCAAGGGGCTCGGCTGGCCGAAGCCGGGTCAGTCGCTTGCGAAGGGTGAGGCCCGGATCGTCTGGACCGGTCGCGATCAGGCCTTCCTGATCGGCGCGGTGCCCGAGGGGCTGAGTGGTGTTGCAGCGCTGACCGACCAGTCGGACGCATGGGCGCGGATGCGGCTGGAAGGGCCGGGGGCCGAGGCCGTGCTGGCCCGTCTTGTCGCTTTGGACCTGCGCATGGCCGACTTCCCGAACGGCAGCACTGCACGGACTGGCCTTAACCATATGATGATGGTGCTGTGCCGGACTGGCGATGAGGCGTTCGAGATCATGGTGTTCCGCTCCGTGGCCGCTTCGGCGGTACACGAACTTCACCAAGCCACGAAAGCACTCGCCGCCCGCACCGCCGCGCACTGACCTGCCGCAGCAAGGGGGGCGCTGCCCCCATCCCCGCAGTCACGCGGGGATTCCCCCGGAGTATTTTAGAACAGAAGAAGCTGACATTCC
>NZ_JBARVQ010000247.1:0-4342 GCF_049646345.1 Albidovulum sp.
CAACAGAAGCAAACCTTGGCGTCGACATCGGCGGAACATTCACGGACGTGGTGCTTGAAGTCGCGGGCGACATGTACTCGACCAAGGTATTGACCACCTATTCGGCCCCGGAGGACGCGATACTCGACGGCCTGGCGCAAGTCTGCACCAAGGCCGGTATGAAACCGGAGTCGCTGACGCGGATCATCCACGGAACGACCTTGGCGACCAACGCGCTGATTGAGCGGCGCGGGGCGAAGACAGCCTTCGTCACCACGGAAGGTTTCCGTGACGTGATCGAGATGCGGACCGAAAGCCGGTTCGAGCAATATGACCTGAACCTGCAATTGCCGCTGCCGCTGATCGCCCGGAACCACCGTTACACGCTACGCGAACGTGTCGATGCCAGTGGCAATGTGCTGATCCCGCTTGAACGGGCCGAGGTCGAGGCGCTGGCGGACCGTCTGACGGGGTATGACAGCATCGCCGTGGGCCTGTTGCACAGTTATCTCAATCCTGACCACGAACGCATGATCCGCGACGTGCTGGCTGAGCGCGCGCCGGGTGTCAGCGTTTCGCTGTCGTCGGAAGTGTCGCCTCAGATGCGGGAATACGAGCGCTTCAACACGACATGCGCCAATGCCTACGTGAAGCCGATGATGGAATCCTATCTCGGCCGTCTGGCGGAACGACTTGCCGGGGCGGGGGCCGTTTGTCCGATTTTTCTGATGCATTCGGGTGGCGGCATCATCTCATTGGAAAGTGCTGCGCAATTTCCTGTCAGGCTTGTCGAAAGCGGTCCCGCCGGGGGCGCAATATTTGCCGCCGATATCGCGCGGCGCCACGGGTTGAGCAACGTCCTGTCCTTCGACATGGGCGGCACCACGGCGAAAATCTGCCTGATCCGCGACGGCGCTCCGAAGACGGCCCGGGTCTTCGAGGTCGCCCGGTCCTATCGGTTCAAGAAGGGATCCGGCATGCCGATTTCGATCCCCGTCATCGACATGGTCGAGATCGGCGCCGGCGGAGGATCGCTGGCACATGTCGATGCGCTGAACCAGATCCGGGTCGGACCCGAAAGCGCCGGATCAGAGCCCGGACCGGCCTGCTACCAGCGCGGCGGCACTCGGCCGGCGGTGACGGATGCCGATCTGATGCTTGGCCGGCTTGATCCCGCAAATTTCGCGGGCGGGTCGATTCCGCTTGATCCTGCCTTGTCGGCTGCGGCGATCAGCGCGCATCTTGGCGAAAAGCTGGAGATGGACAGTCTGACCGCTGCGTTCGGGCTGTCAGAGGTGGTTGATGAAAACATGGCCAATGCCGCCCGTGTTCATGCGGTCGAGAACGGCGAAGATCTGGCCGGCTACACGATGATTGCCTTCGGTGGGGCGGCGCCGCTGCATGCCGGTCGGCTTTGCGAAAAGCTGGGAATCGAGCGGCTGCTGGTGCCGCCGGGCGCGGGCGTGGGATCGGCAATCGGATTCTTGCGGGCCCCGTATTCCTTCGAGGCGACGCGCAGCGTCTACATGCGTCTGGATGCCTTTGACCCGAAAACGGTCAAGATGCTCTTCGCAGAGTTGCGGGCCGAGGCGGAAGGTTTCGTGCGGTCCTGCGATGCCGATGCGACGGTGCTGGCCGACTACAAGGTCTACATGCGCTACGTGGGTCAGGGTTGGGAAATCCCGGTGCAGTTGACCGAGGCCGAGGCACTGGCACCGGATGCCGCCACCTATCTGCGACACTTCGAGGATGCCTATACTACGCTTTTTGGCCGTACCGTTGCGGGCCTCAGCGTGGAAATCACTGTCTGGGCGGTGAATGCGACGACGCCCGTCGCCGACCCGGTTGCAGTGCCCGGCGCGCCATCGGCGCACGACGCCAGTCAAACGGGTCGGCGGCAGATGTTCAGCGCCAGCGACAATGCCTTGGTCGACGCGGGCGTGGCCGAACGCCGGTCCTTCCGGGATGGCGCGCGGATATCCGGCCCCGCTGTCATCACCGAGGACGAAACCACCATCATCCTGCCCAGTGGCTATACGGCCACAGGGCGGGCAGATGGCGTCATCGACATCCGGAGGCAGTCATGAGCAGCGTCGCCAAGCAGATCATGTGGAACCGGCTGATCTCGGTCGTCGAGGAACAGGCGCAGGCCTTGGTGCGCACGGCCTTTTCCACTTCGGTTCGTGAAGCCGGCGACCTGTCGGCAGGTGTCTATGACGAGAAGGGCCGGATGTTGGCACAGGCCGTGACGGGCACACCGGGCCATGTCAACGCGATGGCCGACGCCGTGGCGCATTTCATGCGCGAGATCGGCGTCGGGACCATGGCCGAGGGCGATGTCTATATCACCAACGATCCCTGGATGGGCACCGGCCACCTGCATGACATCACCGTGGTCAGCCCGGCCTTTCACGGGGGGCGGCACGTGGGGTTCTTTGGCTGCACTGCGCATGTCGTTGATGTCGGCGGGCGCGGGTTTGGCGCGGATGGCAATTCGATCTACGAAGAAGGCATTCAAATTCCGATCATGCGGTTCGCGGATGCAGGCAAGGTCGATGAGACTCTGGTCCGGATGCTGCGGGTCAACACGCGTGAACCGGATCAGCTGATCGGAGACATCTATGCGCTTGCGGCCTGCAACGAGATCGGACAGCGGCGGCTGACGGCGATGCTGGAAGAATATGGCGACTCGGATCTAGGCGGCATTGCGGCCTTCATCCTCGAGAATTCGCGTCGGGCGACGCTGGAACGGATTGCCCAGCTGCCACGCGCCTCGGCCAGTGCCTCGATGCAGATCGACGGGTTTTCAGCGCCGGTCGATCTTTGCGTGAAGCTTGAGATCAAGCCTGATCACATCACCTGTGATTTCGGCGGCACGAGCGGGCTTGATCCCAAGGGAATCAACGTGCCGATGGTCTATACCAAAGCCTATGCATGCTACGCGCTCAAATGTGCGATTGCGCCGGATATTCCCAACAACACGGCGTCGCTGGAGCCGTTCCGGGTCACCGCGCCGGAGGGCAGCATCGTGAATGCCAAGCGGCCCGCGCCGGTGGCGTTGCGCCATGTCATCGGCCATCTGATCCCCGACACAGTCTACGGTGCGCTCGACCAAATTCTGCCCGATACGGTTCCTGCGGAAGGCGCGGGGGCGCTTTGCAATTTTCAGGTTTCATTGCGCCCGACCCGTCAAGGAGGCCGTCGCGCTGAGGTTCTGACGTTCAATTCCGGCGGTTCGGGTGCCCGGCCGACGCTGGACGGGCTTTCCGCGACAGCTTTTCCGTCCGGCGTGATGACAATGCCCATAGAAGCCACTGAACATACCGGCCCGGTGATCATCTGGCGCAAGGAGCTGCGCCCGGATTCTGGCGGACCGGGGAGGCATCGCGGTGGTCTTGGGCAATATATGGAAGTTGGCGCGCGCGAGGGTCACGAGTTCGATTTCTCGGCGATGTTCGACCGTGTCCGTCACCCGGCACATGGACGAAATGGTGGGCAGAGCGGAGGGGCTACCGAAGTCTCTCTTGACGACGGCACAACGCTTCCTGGCAAAGGGCGGAGCCGTATCGCTGAAGGCGCGAGGGTAATGTTGGCATTCCCCGGCGGCGGTGGCTATGGCGCTGCGGCGGATCGGGACCGCGCGGCCGTGATCCGGGATGTTCGGCTGGGCTATGTCTCGGTGGATGCGGCCCGGCGCGATTATGGCTTGAGTGATGCGGAACTCGCCGAGGCTCTGAGGGACTGATGGTGACCGGCGGCACAGCGGCACACGAAAGCTATGATGTCGTCATTATCGGCGGCGCGATGATCGGCTCGTCTATCGCCTGGTGGACCGCCCGGAACCCTGATTTCACCGGTCGCATTTTGGTGGTAGAGCGCGATCCCAGCTATCAATTCGCATCCACGACACATACGAATTCCTGTATCCGGCAGCAGTTCGGGTCCGAAATCAATATCAAGATATCGCAGTTCGGCGTAGAATTTATAAAGTCTTTCAAAGACTTCATGGATGACCCTGAAGCACCGAAGATTCGCCTGCATGATTTCGGGTATCTCTACCTTGCCGACACGCCCGCCTTTGCCGATGTGCTGACCGCGAACCAGAAAACTCAAGCGGCGCTTGGAGCGGGCACGCGGATCATGACACCCGATGAAATTGCGCGGGAGTGGCCATTCTATGACCTCGACGGCATTCTGCTTGGGTCGCACAATCCGCTGAACGAAGGCTATTTTGACGGCGGCACGATTTTCGACTGGTTTCGCAAGAAGGCGCGCGCGCTTGGCGTGGAATATATCCACAACGAAGTGACCGGCATTGACCGCGAGGGCGGGCGCGTCACCGGTGTGACGCTCGGCTCTGGAG
>NZ_JBARVQ010000248.1:0-1793 GCF_049646345.1 Albidovulum sp.
AACTTCTCCCAGTCTCGCAGGGGGATCAGCATTTCGCCGGTCTCAGGATCGCCAACGCAGCCGATACCACGGGCGCTGTCCGACCAGAAATCATAGAAGGGCAGCGCCTTGATGTCCGCATCGCGCACGTATTTGCTGCGCACAACTGGCAGGCCGAAGTAGGTTGTCTTTTCTGACATGCTTGGTCTCCTTTTGGTGCATTAGTGCGTTGGCACTAGCGCCCTAATGCACCAAAATCATCGCAGATAGGGCTGGATCGCGTTCAGTGCCTTACTTGATCCTGCGAGGCTGAACCTGTGCGATCGCCCGCCAAAGCTGATCTCGACCCATTCCGCAGCGCGGATGTTCTGCACGAAGCGATTGGTCGCGCCCATGCCTGCGGTCGCGTAGTTATCGAACAGCATCTCACCGCCACGCGCCGCGAAATCCAGCGCCTCGCCGTTGGAGAACGCGATCTGGACCCGATCGCCCGACGCCGGGGCTTGCCCGCCGAGTGTCACAGACACGCTGCAATTGTTGAAGTCGCAGGAGCCGTTCGGTCCGAAGCTGATCTCCTCGTCCGAGCGGGTGATCCAGATTTCATCGCCGCGCACACGGCGCGGGCTGACATCGCCGGTTGCGTTGGTGAAGGTCCAGAACTCCGCCCCACCTTCCAGCGAGGCTTCGAAATACCACCCGTTGGCGATTGCGGGCGATGCCAGCGCGATCAGCACGGCTGTCAGAACAGCTTTCATTTCTTCAGATCCTCTTGCGGAATATCTACGCCCGCATCGGCCAGCGCCCGCACGATCAACTGGCTCATGGTCAAGCCGCGCTTCAGCGCCTCGATGCGTAGCGCCTGGTGGCCCTCATTGCTGATGTAGAAGGACGTGTGTTTCAGGTCCGCTTGCGCGCTCATCGGTAGGGACTCGCCAGTCGCAGGTTGCAGAAGCTGTTGATCAGGGTCGCGATCGCCTCGGGCGTCAGGCCATGTTCAACAAAGGTCTTGTCCTCGAACTTGATCCGGATGTTGATCCCGCCTTCAGGGTTCACGGCCAGCCGAAAACCAGACTCATTCGCCGGTGCCACCAGCTTGCGTTCGCTCGACCATTCGACCACCTCTTCCGCTGGAACCAGCTTGCGTTGCACGCCAATGCCGCTGTCCTCCAGAATGTCGATTAGCAGATCGAGCATCTCGGCCGTGCGTTCGTGATCTTCGATGGTTTGCGGATCATAGTCGCACACCATCCAGTAGGGTTTCAGGATCGGCTGGACCAAGGCCCGCAGCCGCCGCTCTACCCCTTCGGGATCGTCCAACATTACCGCCACCATTTTTCCTCCTGTTTTGAAGCTGAATAAATCCAGCCCGCGACCCCAAGCGGGATCATCGCGAGGACGGTCAGTATGACGAAGCCGATCATGTCGCCCTGAACGAGCCGCCCAAGTGCGAACAACAAGGGAAACACGCCGACGATGGTTGGAAGGGCTGCGCGTATGTATATCTCGCGGAGGGAAACGCCCGGCCCGCTGAACCCTTTGGTCGCGCCACAGGATGCGCAAACACGGGCATCCTCGTGAAGGTCGGTCACCCAGTGGGGGCATTGGGTCATGGGGCAGCTCGGCACTTTGGTGTGAAAGTGCCAAAGCAATAACCTAAAATGGGATAATCCTCAAGCGGGATTATTCGAATTCCGGATTTATTCGGAGTTCAGAGCATGGGAAGAACCTTGCGAAGCGCGGGGCATGTTGCCCTTATGGCGGCACTTAAACAGGCGAGGTTGGAGGCAGGCCTTACGCAGACGGACGTCGCAGAG
>NZ_JBARVQ010000249.1:0-1612 GCF_049646345.1 Albidovulum sp.
GGTCGATACAGCCAAATCGACGATCTCCTGCCCTGGAAATTCATGCCGTCAAGCCGAGTCTAGGTGGTCGGGAATGTCCCGGTCGATGTTGAACTACTCGGAGTGAAGGGTGGCGTTGCTCTCCCTGAGCCGTAGGCTCGGGGTGTCTAATCCAAACGGAGAGAGCAACACCATGAAGAGATCTATCACGTCCCCGCTGGCGCTGGCTAGCACGTCCGAACTGACGACTGCAGTGGAGGGGGCGCGCGACGAGGTCGGAGCGAGCTTCGAGCGCTTCTGCCTGATCGCAGGCTTGGCAAGTCTGACGCAGATGCTGGAGGAAGATGCGACGTCGCTGGCCGGAGCCCCGCATGCGCGCGCGGCTGACAAGCCGGGATATCGCTGGGGCCGCACCAGAGGGCCCGTTGGCTTTCACGGCGGCAAGGTGGAGGTGGAGCGCCCGCGGGTGCGCTCGAAGGCCACCGGCAAGGAGTTGCCGCTGCCCAGCTGGAAGGAGGCTGCAGAGGCGGGCTGGCTGGAGCAATGGGCGATGAACCTGATGCTGATGAACGTGGCCACGCGCAAGGTGGGGCGTGCAGTGCGCCTGCCCGAGGCGGGCGTTCCTGCCGAGCCGGGCTCTGGCTTGTCGAAGTCGGCGGTGTCGCGGCGGTTCAAGGCCCTGACCCAAGCGCGCCTGGAGGAGTGGATGGCCTCGGACCTGTCGGCGCTGGATCTCCTGGTGATCCAGATCGATGGTTTGCATATGGACGACAACCTTCTGATGCTCGGCGCGGTCGGTGTGGATGCCGATGGCCGCAAGCACCCTCTGGGCGTGGTCGAGGGCGCGACGGAGAACGCGGCGACGGTGCAGGCGCTGCTCGACAACCTGATCGACCGGGGCCTCGATCCGGCAGTCTGTCGCCTGTTCATCGTGGACGGAGCCAAGGCGCTGACAAAGGCCATTCGCCGCACATTCGGGGCGGATATCCCGATCCAGCGCTGCCATATCCACAAGGCGCGCAACATCACCGAGCGGCTCGACCCCAAGCTTCACGCCGCTGTCCGCCGGACCCTTCGACAGGAATGGGAACTGAACGATGCCGACAAGGCCGAACGGCTTCTACGCAATCTGGCGCGCCGGATGGAGCTCAAGGCTCCCGGGGTCTCGAAGAGCATCCTCGAGGGCCTCGATGAAATCCTCACCGTGATCCGTCTCGGGCTGCCACTCGAACTGCGCCGCTCGCTCGCCAGCACCAACATCATTGAGTCGATGAACGCGGTGATCCGCCAAGTCTGCCGGAACGTGAAGCGGTGGCGGGACGCGAAGATGGCCCTGCGCTGGACCGCATCTGGCATGCTCGAGGCCGCCAAAGGTTTCCGGCGTCTCAAGGCTCACAAGCAGCTGCCCGTCCTCAAGGCCGCGCTTCTGAAGCACCGCGAGCCGGATGCCGACGGCGTTGACCAGACCGCAGAGGCAGCCTAACCATGACCCCGGCAACGCTGTCCAGGCCCGATTTCAACATTCGTCGGGACATCCCCCGTAACACCGCAGGCATGGGGCTATAAGTCGGGTCAAATTACGGCTACCGCACGGACGGTCACTTGGTGACCCTCCGCTGTCATGACGCTCTCC
>NZ_JBARVQ010000250.1:0-5757 GCF_049646345.1 Albidovulum sp.
TTGTAGATGTCATCCTCGGCCACAGCCTCGGCCGACCATTCGGCCACCGCCCGCGCCACGCGGGTCGCGTCGATATCAGTGACGATCAGCCGCGCGCCGTCCCCATGCAACAGCGTGCAAAGATGCCAGCCGACATTGCCCAGCCCCTGAACCGCGATCGTCATCCCGTCAAGAGCATCTGTGCCCAGTCGGTGCCGCGCTGCACGGCGGATGGCGTTGAAGACGCCGCGCGCGGTGACGGGCGAGGGGTCGCCTGATGCGAATGCGCCGTCGCCAAGGCCCGCGACATAGGCGGTTTCGGTTGCCAGCACCGCCATGTCCGCCGTGGTCATGCCCATATCCTCGGCCGTCCAGTAGCGCCCCGACTGCGATTGCACCGCCCGGCCCATGGCACGCAGCAATTCGGGTGTCTTGCTGCGCGTCGGGTCGCCAAGGATCACCGCCTTGCCACCGCCGAGCGGCAGATCGGCCGCCGCATTCTTGAAGGTCATCCCATGCGACAGCCGCAGCACGTCCTGCAGCGCCTCATCCTCGCTTCGGTAGACCCGCATTCTGAGGCCGCCTGCCGCGGGGCCAAGTGCGGTCGAATGCACCGCGATGAACCCGGTCAGCCCGGCCTCCCGGTCCTCCACGCGATACACCTCTTCGTGGGTTTCAGACGCGACCGGCGTGATTTGCATGAGATGCTCCCTGACTTCGCAATGACGGGATGATAGCAGCGTTCCGGCGCTGGTTTTCGTCATTATTCTCTTTTCAGATCGGGTGGATTGAAGATATTGGCTAAAAATGGCTTCAGTTAAGGGGAATTTCACTATGGACGCCACTGACCGCCGCATCCTTTCCGCCCTGCAACGCGATGGCCGTCTGTCGATCACCGACCTTGCTGCCGAGGTCGGGTTGTCGCAAACGCCCTGTGCCCGCAGGCTGGCGCGGCTTGAGGCGCTTGGCGTGATCGAAGGCTATGCGGCGCGGATCGATCAGGCGCGGCTGGGGCTGCCGGTGTCGATCTTCATCTGGGTAGAGCTGGAGACGCAGTCAAAGGACGCCATCGACGCATTCGAACGTGCGGTGAAGGGCTTCGACCGGGTGATGGAGTGCCATCTTATGACCGGGTCACGCGATATCCTGATGCGGGTGGTGGCCGCCGATCTGACCGATTTCGACCGGTTCCTGGAGGACAAGCTGATGCGGGTGCCGGGGATCCGCTCGATGCGGTCGTCCTTCGCGCTGCGGGCCATGGTCAAGCGGCAGGTGCTGCCTGTCGCCTGAGCATGATCAAGCGGCCCGCGCCCGTCCCGCCCGGCGCTGCCGCGCGGTGACAAGGATGTAGATCGCAAGGCTGCCGACGACGATGCCACCACCCGCGATCATCACCGGCGTCATCGCCTCACCCGTACCAGCCCAGACCCAGGCGGGGCCAAGCACGGTTTCCAGCAACATCAGCAGGCTGACATTGGCCGCATGGGTGTGGCGCGAGGCATGGGTGAGGGCGAGGAACGAGACGGGCAGGATCACCGCGCCGGTGATGGCAATGGCGGCAAGGTTGCCGGACAGGACACCGCCTTCCGGTGCTGCGGCCAGTCCGATCAGACCGGCCAGAAACGCTCCGGAGCCGATCAGCGGCAGGATCGGCAATTCGGGTGACCGTCGGATCAGCGTGAAGCCAAGCGCGAGCGTCGCCGCGACGGCCAATCCCGCCAGTGCACCGTAAAGCGACGCGAGGTTCAGCCCGAGCCCCATGCCCCCATCGCCGAACACCGCCAGCGCAATACCCGCCATGACCGCCGCCGTGGCGATCCATGTCCCCCGACTCGTCGTTTCCTTGGCAATCATCCGGGAAAAGATCGCGGCAAAGACCGGCATCGTGGCGACGCCGAAGAGGACGATTGCGACCGGTGCGACGGCGATCCCGAGGCTAAAGAATGCCGCATTCGCGCCGTGGCTGAGGACGATGCCGGCGGCAAGTGGGGTGAAAAGCGCGGGCAGCGCCGATTTCAGGCTTTTGCGGGCGGTGAACAGCCAGACCGTCACCAGCAGCGTTCCCATCAAGAGGCCGCGCCAGGCCAGCATGGAGAAACCGTCCATGCCCGACCAGCGCATCAGCAGCGTATCCGGCGTCAGGATCAGCGCGCCAAAAGCGGCAAGGCCAAGTCCGTAGAGAGGGTGTTTTGCCATATCCGTTTCCGACTTCCCCCATCGCTCATAGGCGGGGGCGTTGCTTCCGGCAATGCAGAACCGTTCGAATGCGCCTGAAACTCACGCGTCCTGTCATCCTTATGTCATCCTGTTGCGCTACTGCGCGTTCACGCGGATTTGTGTGCGACCGGATTGACGCAAGGACCGCCATGACCCCATTGTCCCGCCATTGAGGCAGAAAACAGAGCAGAAAAATGCCCCTCCAGACGTCCTACCACAGCTCCTTCGGGGGCTTTGATTTCCTTGGCTTGCGTAAATCGCCTGCCGGGGCTGTCGAGATCGTCTATGATGACGGTGTAAAGCGCCGATTGGTCTGGCGCGTCCAGAGCCAGGTGCGTGAAAGCCTGATCGATGAGGCGCTGCGGCGCGCGGTCGCTCAGCCGCGTGTGCTCTCGGCGATGTATACCGAGCTGAAGCGCCGTTCGATCGCGATCGAGGCGGTCGCGGTTTAAAGCCGGTATCAGTCCGGCAGGCAGATTGTCGCGCGCATGAAAGTGGCGGCGCGGCCGGTCAGTTTGACCCGGTCGCCCGCCAGACATCCCTCCAGATACCCGCCGCGCGGCGAGGCCTGAAAGGCCGAGAACGGGCGGGCTCCGAGTTTTGTGCTCCAGTAGGGGATCAGGGTTGAATGGGTCGATCCGGTTACCGGGTCTTCGTCAATTCCGGCAGCCGGGGCGAAATAGCGCGACACGAAATCGACCTGCTTTCCGTCATGGGTATGGCCGCCCGCCGCGGTGATGCAAAGGCCCTGCGGACCCAGCGTTTCGATGGCGGCGAGATCTGGCATATAGGTCAGCACGTCCTCGGCTGAGGGCAGTTCGACGAAGATGTTTTCAAAGTTCCGGCAGGCCGCGACCCAACCGCCGGGGAAGAGCGTTGCAAAGATCTCGGGTGTTTGCAGCGGGGTCGGGGACAGGGCGGGCAGGTCCATCCCGTAGCGGCCGTTGCCTTCGGGTGTCACGATCAGGGTGCCGACCTTGCGCGTGGACAGGCGGATAGGGTCGGTTGCGCCGTATTCAGTGGCAAGGATATGCGCCGAGGCGAGCGTGGCGTGACCGCAGAACGCAACCTCTTGCGCGGGCGTGAACCAGCGGATGGCATAACCTTCGGCATCGGGGATGACAAAGGCGGTTTCAGCAAGGTTGTTTTCCGCAGCAATCGCCTGCATCCCGGCTTCGGGCAGCCAGTCTTTCAGGATCAGGACAGCCGCAGGATTGCCCGCAAACACAGTATCCGTGAATGCATCGGCCTGGAACATCTTGAATTCACGCAATTTCCTCTGCCTCCAGATAAAAAGAGGCCGGGCTAAGCCCGGCCCAGGAAGAGGTTCCGCGGGGATGTGCGGAACCGGGACTTATCTCCAGAACGGGCGACCGATTTCCTGATCGCGGATCAGGGGATCAAGGCCGATATCACGCAGGTGGAAATCACTCAGATGCGACAGCGCGATGCGGCTGCGGCGGCGTGCCTGCCAATGCTTCACGACCTTTACCAGAGTGGCCGGGACAGCGGTCAGTACCTTGCGGCCAGCAGGGGCGGCGAGGGGACGCGGGGCGGCTTTGGTCATCATGGTCATGTTGCACCTTTTGTATTGATACAATAATCATCTTTCTGTAATGGTATGCGTACAATATGATGAGTCACTCATCCAGTGGATTATTGTCATGGGTACAATGTGGCAGCCTGACCTGACTCATCATGAGGGCCCAAAATATCTTGCCCTGACCCGCTCGCTGCGCGAGGCGGTCAGGGATGGCGATCTGCCCGAGGGAACCAAACTGCCCCCGGTGCGCGATCTGGCCTGGCGGCTGGGAATGACGCCCGGAACCGTGGCGCGGGCCTATCAGATCGCAACACAGGAAGGGCTGCTGGAAGCGGCCGTTGGCCGGGGCACATTCGTTGCCTCGAACAGACCGAAATTCGGGGCGTCTCAACCGCTTATGACCGAGCCGCGCTTGAGCCAGCGCGCCGGGCCGGACACTCAGACGGCGGTCGATCTGCGCACGCCGCAATTGCCCGATGTCGGGCAGGGTCAGGCCATCGCTGCGGCCTTTGCCGGGATCGGCGAAAGCGGCTGTGTCGACTATCTCGGCTATCCCGGTCTGCGCCGCGACAAACCGTTGCGCGAAGAGCTGGCGAACTGGCTGGCCGATCGTATCCTCGGGCCGATCTCGGCGGATGACATTGTATTGACGCATGGCGGGCAGAACGGAGTAAACCTCGCCTTGCAATGCTGCCTGAAGGGGGCCCGGCCGCAGGTCTTCTGCGAAGAGCTCTCATATCCCGGTTTCCGTCATGCCGCGCGTCTGAACCGGGCCGAGATTGTGCCCGTTGCCATCGACGAAGACGGCATGATCCCCGAGTCGCTTGATGCCGCCTGCCGCCGTCAGGATGCGCGCATCGTCTGTATCACCACGGATGCGCAGAACCCGACCACTGTAAAGATGCCCGCACAGCGCCGGGCCCGGATTGCCGAGGTTGCGCGGCGCCATGATATCCAGATTGTCGAGGATGACTGCTATTCGGTACAGACCGCGACCGAGCCCTCCTTGCGGGCGCTCGCGCCGGAACGGACCTGGCATGTGACGTCGATCTCAAAATCCCTTGCCGCCGGTCTGCGCTTTGGGGCCATCGTCTGTCCGACCGGTCTGGGCGAAGCGGGGCGGCTGGCCGCCCAGCATTCCTATTTCGGCCTCGCGCGGCCCGTGACTGACATCGTCTATCACATGCTGGCCACGGGCGAGGCGGCGCGGTTGCGCGACAAGGTGCAGGCGGTTTTTGCAAGGCGGCTGGAAATGACGCTGAATGTGCTCGGTGCCTTTGACCTTGGCTGGCAGAAGGGGCTGGCCTTTGTCTGGCTGCCGATGCCGCCGGGCTGGCGCGCTTCGACCTTCGCGCGCGAGGCGGAGGCGGCGGGCGTTATTGTGCGCTCGGCCGACGAATTCGCGCTGATTGAAAGCCATACGCCGAATGCAGTCCGCATCGCGCTGAATGGCGCATTGCCAGAGGCGGAGTTTTCCAGGGCGCTCGACACGATGGCGCGGCTTTTGCGCAACCCGCCGGGCGATCTGCCGGTCTGATGGTCGGCCGTCTCATTGAAACCGGGGCCTGTGTGGCCGAGGGCGCGGCATGGCTTGCCGCCCGGCACCCGGATTTCGCGCGATTGCTGGCAGAAACCGGCCCGTTGCCGCTGCGCCGCCGCCCCGACGGGTTCGCGGCCCTTCTGGATGCGATCATCGGCCAGCAGGTCTCCACTGCCTCGGCCGATGCGATCTGGTCGAAGCTGGAGGCGGCGGGGCTGGCGGATGAAGGTGCGATGCGGGCGGCAAGCGAAGACACGCTGCGCGCCTGCGGCTTCAGCCGTCAGAAAATCCGTTATGGCAAGGCGCTGGCCGAGGCACGGCTGGATTATGTCGCGTTGCGCCACCTGCCGGATCAAGACCTGATCAGGGCGCTGACAGCTTTGCCCGGCATCGGCCTCTGGACTGCCGAGGTCTATGCCATCATCTCGCTTGGCCGGGCGGATGTCTTCGCGCCGGGTGATCTTGCCCTGCAAGAAGC
>NZ_JBARVQ010000251.1:0-2226 GCF_049646345.1 Albidovulum sp.
CCATAGCCCCCTCCCCCTATGATCCGATGATGCCGCGGCGCACGCGCGGATCGATGAGTGCCAACAGAATGTCGGTGACGAAGTTCAGGGCCACGATGCTCGCCGTCAGCAGGAAGATGATCGCGCCCGCCAATTGCTGGTCATTCGACCGGGCGAGGCTTTCGAACAGCAGCGCCCCCGCCTCGGTCAGGGTCAGGATCAGCGCCACGATGGGCAACTCGTTGAAGATCCGGTTGAGGTCGAAGCCGAGCGAGTTGATGACGGGCCCCAGCGAGTGTTTTGCCGGATACCGCCAAAGCAGTTTCGCACCCGAGACCCCCCGCGCCGAGGCGGCGGTGACGTAGAGCTTGCCGATCTCATCCAGCATCAGCGCCCGCACGGTTTGCAGGGCAAAGGCCGTCGCCGACCAGCCGAGAATGAAGACCGGCAGCCAGGCGCGGCTGATGAAATCGCCAAACTTGGCCCAACTCCAGGCGGCATCGCGATATTCCTTGGAAAACAGTCCGGTCAGACTGTCGCCAAAGAGAACCGTCGATATCAGCATGATGATCAGCGCCAGCAGGAAATTCGGCAATGCCAGACCAAGATAGCTGACGAAGCGCAGCGAGTTGTTGGTGACAGGGTTGTCTGAACTTGCCGATATGATGCCTATGGGCACCGCGATCGCATAGGACAGGATCAGGGCCGCCATGCAGATACCAAGCGATATCCAGAACTTGTCCGAAAGAAGCTGATTGATGTTGAGGCGCAGGATGCAGCTGTCGCCGAATTCACCATGGACAAAGACGTTGTAGACCCAGTTGCCCCAGCGGACCGGGAAGGGCTTGTCGAGCCCGAGGCGTTTCTCCTCGGCCTCGATATCGGCGATGGTGATCTGTGATCCTTGGGTGTTCTTGAACGCAAGGTAGCGTTCCGCACAGGTGCCGGGCACCAGTTCCATCAGCGTGAAAACGATGAGCGAGACGGTCAGAAGCGTGATCAGCGCAAGTACGGCGCGGGTCAGCGCGAACTGGGCGAATTGGGCCATGGCGTGCGGTCCTTGGTGAAAGCGGGCCTGCGGACCGGGGCGGACATTGCCGCCCCGGTCGATTGTGTCGTCAGGTCACGACATCACTCGTCGAAGTACCACTGGGACGCCCGGTAAGGGTAAGTCCGATAGTATTCGTAGGACGCGGTCTTGAACTCGGTGAAGTTCTTCAGCGCGTTGCGGTGATAGATCGGGTCCGGCGTCAGCGCGGTACCGATGAACAGAAGGTTGCCCGTCATGTTCGCCACCAGCCGGTTCGCAATCGCCTTGAACTCATCCGTGCCCGCAGGGGTCGATTGCAGCGTGTTGATATCTGCAACCAGCTCCTTGACGTAGTCGGGCGGTTCAACGCCGCTTGCGCCATTGCTGTCGACCCATTCGGCCCAGAGCATGCCGGTCCGGTGGGCGAAGTAGTTCTCGAACGGCGGCACCCACAGCTCGTTATTGCCAAGGATGATCCCTGTCGGCTGGCCCTTTTCCCAAAGACCGACATCAAGCTGGTTCGAAGACTGGGCCGAGCGGTATTCGTCCGGCGTGATCTCTTTCACCGTGGTGTTGATGCCGACATTGGACCAGTGCTGACCGATCAGTTCGACGACCTGACCGGCGATGCCCTGGGTCGCGAATTGCAGGTTCAGGACCAAAGGCGCGCCCGAGGGCAGATCGCGGAAGCCATCGCCATCCTTGTCGACAACGCCGACCTCATCCAGCAGCGCGTTGGCGCCATCGGGATCGAACTCAGTCGCGAAGGTCTTCCATTTCGCGTCGATGTAATCCGGCAGCGGCGAGAAGCCTGTATACTGCTGGATCTCGCCCTCACCGAAATAGGCCGTCTCATTCAGTTCCTGACGGTTGATCGCGATCGACATCGCCTTGCGGAAGCGGAAATCACCAAAGACGGCGCGCTTTTCCTCATCCGCCGAGGTGACGTTGAACGACACCGCATGCATGGCGATCTTGGGCTTGAGATGGATCGAGTAGCCGCCCTTCTCCTGGTTCTCCAACAGAAGCGGGGCATCGGCCAGTTGCAGCGACTGGGTCTTGTAATCGGCCTCACCGTTGACGAGCTTCAAGAGACGCACTTCCTGGTCGTTGGCGTAGATCTCATCCTGCTCGTTGATATAGGGCAGTTGCTGACCCGTCGTATCGACCTGGAAGAAATAGGGGTTGGCGACGAAGTGCCGTCCCTCGGTCGTATC
>NZ_JBARVQ010000252.1:0-4548 GCF_049646345.1 Albidovulum sp.
CATCGCGGGTCTGATAGGCAAAGCCGCCCTCATAGAAATTCAGCCGTGCGACGTCTTCGTCACTCATATCCGTGACCAGCACGCCTTCGGCCCCCGTACCGCCCTCGGCAATCATCGGAAAGGCGCGGCCCGCGACCCAGGATACAGAATGATCGGGCAGACGGGCCGGTATCGCCTGCACGTCACGGCCCAGAACGACGCGCAACAGCGGGCCGTGGCACAGGGTGCCGTAGAAGAAGAATGTCGTCACGAAGTTATCTCCAGCGCCGCGCCGCCCATTCGGACATCAGCCCTGCCAGCGCACCGCCGATCAGAAGCACGGCCAGCACATCCCACGCAAGCGCCATGGTGGTAAAATATTCGACCGCAAGATCGAAAATCCCAACCACCGCCTCCATCGGCCCTTTATAGGCCGGCTTGAAGGCAAGGTTGAGCATCTCATAGGTCGAAAAGATCCCAAGTGCGAGAAGCGCCGTGCAGACCCCGGTCTTCAGGCCGGAATTGATCGCCATCCAGTTGCCTTTGCCAGCCTCGGGACCCATGATACGCCAGCCACATACGAGGCCGATCAACGCCGATACGAATGAGAAAAAGCCGAATTGCGTGCCTTCCGGCATATGCGGCTTGAACACCTCTGCGGCGAAAAAGGCCACCGCCGCGAATGCGAGGGCAGCGAAGAACTTGGCGGCGGTAGGCATCTAGACTGCTGGCCTCGTAACAGTGATCTGCGTTACGTCACAGTTTCCGCCGCGAAACGCGCCTGCGCAAGAGGTCAGGTAGAAATTCCACATTCTTCTGAACCGCTGATCGAATCCCATCGGCGCGATTTCATCCCATTGATCGTTAAAAACCTCATACCAGCGGCGCAACGTCTGGCTGTAGCTTTCACCAAATTCGATGGAGCCCACCAGACCCAGCCCGGCGCGACGGATCTCGTCCTGAAGAGCGGTTCGCGATGGCAGCATCCCACCCGGAAAGATGTATTTCTGAATAAAATCAACGCCTTTTCGGTAAATCTCAAAGCGCCTTTCTTGCAAGGTGATGATCTGCAAGGTTGCATTCGCACCGGGCTTCAGCCTCTCGTGCAGGGTGTGAAAATAGACCGGCCAGTACTTCTCTCCCACCGCTTCGAACATCTCGATCGAAGCAATACCGTCATAGACACCGCGTTCATCCCTGTAGTCCTGAAGCCTCAGGTCAACCCGGTCGTTCAGGCCCGCTTTCGCGATCCGGGCCCGTGCAAAGTTCAGCTGAGCCTCGGAAATCGTGAGGCCGGTGACCCGCAATCCCCGCTCTTTCGCGGCAAATTCGGCAAACCCACCCCAGCCGCAGCCGATCTCCAGCACATGATCGCCGGGCCTTGCCCCCATCTGATCGATCAGGGACGCGTATTTCGCCTGCTGCGCCGCTTCCAGACTTTCCTGCCCGGTGCGGAACAGGGCCGAGGAATAGGTCATCGTCCCATCAAGCCATTTCGAATAGAACTCATTGCCCAGATCGTAGTGATAGGCGATGTTCTTCTTCGCCTGACGGCGCGAATTGGCGCGCAAGAGGTGGCGCATCCGCTCATAGGCGCGCACCAGCCCCATGCCCGGGAACCCGTCGTAAAGCTCATTGTTGTCTGCATGGACCAGATCCATGAAGGCCTGAAGATCGGGCGAGGACCAGCCGCCTTCCAGATAGGCGTCCGAAAACCCCAGATCACCCTCGCGGATCAGCCGGGCAAAGATATCGTCGTCATGGACATGAATTTCGGCTGCCGGGCCAGTACCGGCACCTGCGGCGCGAAAGCGCCGTCCGTCCGCCAGAACGAAGTCGAGCCGCCCGTTGCGCAAGCTGCCCGCGATGCGAAACACCTGCGGAAAATAGCGCGGCAGGCCGGACTGGCCGTCGGTGGTGATGAAAACCTCCATCGTAACCTCCCGCGCCCACTATATCCCGGCCGGAGGATGCGGCAAGACAGTCGTCTTGCAGGCGCAGAAACTTCCGTTCTGCGTGGTATCCGGAGCAACGCCCCGGATCGCAAAGGACTATGGCTACCCGACCGGATCGGGGAGCACCGAAACCGCGCCTGGCGTCGCTGCGGTCGCCTGATACATGCAGTTGCGCCGAACGGCAGCGCCCAACAAGATGTCAATCTCATCCGGGCTTTGATGCCGGAATATCTCGACCAACTCGATACCTGCCAATCCGATAGCCTCACGTTTGAGCATATCCCGCTCAGCCGCCGTTCCATCCGGGTCGTGGCCCGATCCCTGATATTCGACGATCAGAACAGGTTTACCAAAGCCATTGATCACAAGAAAATCAACGCGTTTTGCATTGAACGAAGAGAAGGCCAGCTTGTCCCGGTATTTGTTGGCACCGTATCCGGAGGTTGAAAGAAACGCCCCCATGCTGACTTCCGCCAGCACACGGGCCTTGGGCGCATTGGCCGCGACCGCGTTCTCCAGCTTCACAAAAACTGCATAGGCTTCGCGGTTGATTGGCTTTCTGACAGTAATCGTCGTCCGACGCAGCGCCGACAGGCGATCATCGGTTGTCGGATCCGCGCGACGTCTGGCGTGAAAGGCTGGCTGCGGCGCAGGCACCGCCGGTCGCGCTGATCGCGCCGGGGGCTTGTCTTGACGTTTATTCCGCGAAAAAAGAACGAAGAGCCCGGCCAACAAGATGCCAAAGATAATCTCCATAGCAATTCATCCTTGCAATTAATACACGACAAACAACTTATGGTTGATTTCTTTCCGGTATGAGCGATCGGGTCAACCCCCTTTGCTCTGGAAAGCGCTCCTCCTTGCCCGTGTAAAGATGACGAGCGATGACGATCAGCCCCCGCGCGCCTTCCCAAAGCTGCCAAGCGCGGCAAGCGCCCGCGCCCTGCCTTCCGAAAGGATAACAGTTGGCTCCGGGTAATTCTCAGTTGCCGCCATGCCCGATCCGCGCGGCACGGCGCGGAAATAGCTGAGCGCCGTCATCGGCGGCGCGCCCTGCCCTTCGGCAATCCAGCACCTGCGATAGGCCCCGTCCGCATCGAATTTCGCGGCCTGTGTCGCGGGATTGAAGATGCGGAAGAAGGGGGCCGCGTCCGGGCCCGACCCCGCCACCCATTGCCAGCCCATCGCATTCGATGCCGGGTCCCAGTCGGTCAAGCAGGTGGCGAACCAGTTCAGCCCCACCCGCCAGTCGGTCAGAAGGTGCTTGGTCAGATACGAGGCCGCGATCATCCGCGCACGGTTGTGCATGCGGCCCGTCACATACATCTCACGCATGGCGGCATCGACAAAGGGCTCGCCGGTCATGCCGCGCCGCCAGCGTTCGGCATCCGCATTGTCCCCGCGCCAGGGGAAGGCGTCCCAGTCCGCGCGCCAGTTGGCGCGGTCGAGGTCGGGCGCATGATATATCAGATGCCAGGCAAAATCGCGCCAGGCGAGTTCCGAAAGGAACTTTTCGGCACCCAGCCGCCCGGCCTGCCAGTCCCGCAAAGCGGCATGCCAGATCTGACGGGGCGAAATCTCACCCCAGGCGAGGTTTTCCGAGAGGCCCGAGGTCGCGTTCAGCGCGGGGAGATCCCGACCCTCTGAGTACATGTCGAGTCGTTCTTCCAAAAACCGCCCCAGCCGTTCCCGGGCCGCTGCCTCGCCGATCACCGCATGGCGCGCGACAATCGCCGCCCCACGGTTCATCGAAGCCCCCATGGCCCAATCATCAAGCCGGTCGCCTATGGGCCAGTTGGCCGGACCCGAAAGATATGCCGGGGCGGCAAGAGGCGCGGCCACCGCCCGCCCGCGAATGGCACGCCAGAACGGGGTGAAGACGCGGTACGGCCCGCCTGCCCCGGTCTGAACCTCCCAAGGCTCAAAGAGCGTCGCGCCCGGAAAGCTTCGCGCCGCAATGCCCGCCTCGGTCAGCGCGGCCTTGACCGCACGGTCACGCGCGATGCCGTCGCGGTCATAGACCCGCTGCCAATGAACCGCCGCCGCCCCCGTCTCGGCGACCAGCGCCCGGAGCACCTCCAGCGCCGGACCGCGCCGCAGGATCAGCCGCGATCCTGCGGCTTCAAGTGCCGCCGCGAAACACCGCACCCCCTCGCCCAGCCGCCACTTTGGCGCAGCGCCCAGGGCCTCGACCGTCTCGTCGTGGATGAAGACCGGAATTACCGGCCCGCCCGTCGCCACCGCCGCTGCCAAAGCGGCATGATCGCTGAGCCGCAGATCACGGCGGAACCAAACGATCACGGGAGGTTGCGTCATACACATTCTTCTGTTCCGAAATACTCCGGGGGTCCGGGGGTTGAACCCCCGGGAGTGACGTCAAAGAACCTTGTCCAACGCCGAGATCAGCCGCGCGACATCTTCGGCACTCGTATAGTGTACCAACGACAAACGCAGGACACCCCGGTCCAGATCCACGCCCATCGCCGTCAAGGGACGCACCGCGTAAAAATCCCCGGCCCAGCAATTGATCCCGTGATCCGCCAGCGTCGCCGAAACCGGCTCTGCCGCCCGATCAAGCGCCACCGCCACCGTCGGCGCCCTTGCACCCGCATCA
>NZ_JBARVQ010000253.1:0-4553 GCF_049646345.1 Albidovulum sp.
CGCGGGCATCGTCCATATCGGCGACGCCGCCCCCCGCGCCTCGCCGCCGCGTGGGCAGGGCGCGAACATGGCTGTGCGGGATGCATTGGCACTGTCAGTGGCGCTGGCATCGGATGCGGACAATCCGCTGGCCGCCTATGCCGCCATGCGGCGCTGGCATGTGCGGATTTATCAGGCGATGAGCCGCGCCTTCACCCCGCAATACCAATCCGACAGCCGGGTCTTGCCGCTGCTGCGCGACCACCTTCTGGTGCCTGTTTCGCGCATGCCGCCCATGCCCGCATTTCTGTCCCGGCTGGTCGGCGGCGATTTTCTACCGCCGCTGGCGGGTCACCCGTTCCCCTGATCCTCATCCCCCTGCTGCGCCATGGCCCAGCGATTGAGAAAGGCGAGCCCCGCCAGCGAGAGGCCAAGGGCAAGGAAGGAAAAGACCCGCGTTAGCCCGGAGAGGCCCGAGATGTCGATCAGGAAGACCTTGGCAATGGTCAGCCCGATCACCCCCATTGCGATCCGGCGCAGGAATTGCGAGCGCCGGGCGATGGCCTGATAAAGCAGGGCCGCACCGACGGTCATCAGCGCAACGGTGTAGCTGTAAAGCTCATACTGACTGATCCCCGGCAAAGAGATATCCGCGCCACGCCAGAACCGGCGGATTTCCAGCACGGCGTAAAGCGCCAACAACCCCGCCCCGATCCCCATCATCCCCCAGCGCAGCCAGCGGTCCAGATGGCCAAGCCGCGTGAGGGCCGCCAGCAGCAGAAGCCCCGGCAGTGCATAAGCCACCAGCAGCGTATCGAGCAGAAGCGGGCCATGGACCAGATCCTCGCGTCCCCCCATCAGTCCGAAAAGCGGATTGGCGGGCAGCACGGCGACAAGAAGCCCGCCGAAGCCCAGCAGTCCGGCCACCGCAGCGATCCCCCAGCGCAGCCAGCGCAGGGCACCACCCAGTTGCAGCCGGTAGAACTGGGTCAGCATCAGGATCAGCCAAGGCAGCGCATTCAGTGTCAGCGACCAATGCGTGATCAGCCAGTCGCCGCCCAGATCGACCAGTTGCCGAGTGATCAGCACATTGGCGAAAAGTGCTGCATAGGCCGCCCCCGCGCTTTCAAGGAAAACCCGTGCGGCACGCCGCTCCAGCCCGGCGATCAGCCAGAGCCCCGCCGCCATCGCGGCAGCGGCACCGCCGTAGGAGGCGATGACCTCCCACAATGCCGCGTCCTCAACCGCCCAGATCATGCCGGGGTCGATCACCAGCCGCCATGAGAGCACGATGACACCGGCCTGAATGAACCAGCCCATTTCGGACAGGCGGAAGCGCCGGTCGAGCCATGCGGCGGCGACCACCAATGCCGCGAGTGCCAGCGTCAGGGCGCCCTTGGTGGTCAGGAGGAAGAGCGCGAGCGCGATCAGCGAGAGCGCCGAAAGGGTCGCATAGGCCGCCCGGCGCATGTCGCCCTGATCGGCCCGGGCGAACGTCGCCGCCATCCCGACCATGAGTGCGGCCAAAGCGATGACATGCAGCGCCCAGCCATAGGCCCCGATCACGGCTGAGGGGGCCCAGAACAGCTCCAACACCAGGGCCGCCAGGGGTGCCACCAGCGCCGCACCTGCAGCCCAGAAAGGTTTCAGCCGCCCGGCCCCGTTGCTCGCAACGGCGGCCATCATCGTCATGGCCAGCGCCAGGCCCAGCAGCAAAGCCGCCGTCATCGGCGCGGCGGTTTCAGGTTCGCGCAGATGGGTCGCCTTGGCCGCGAAGTCGCGGGCGAGCGGCCAGCGGTCCATCCCCTCGAAGCCAAGGCGGAGCAGATAGGCCGCAGCGGGCAAGAGCGTCAGGTCGGACAGGGCGGGCGCGCCCTTGGCCGACCAGATCGTCAGGGCCAGCGTCAAGGCGGCAAGGCAAAGGAAGACAAGCGTGCTTTCCGCCGCATTGCCGCTCGGCAGGAAGAGCAGTGCAACACTCGTCGCCGCGACGGCGCCCCCGGCCAGCAAGGTGGGGAAGATCGGCCGATCCTTGCGGCCCGAGCGGATCATCCCGATCACCATCGCGCCATCATGGTCCGGCATCCCCCGCGCCGGAATGCAGATCGCCAGTGCCGCCAGCGCCACAAGCGTGAAGCTGAACCATCCCGCCCCACCGGTCCCGGCCAGAACCATGGCGCTGCCTGTGTAACCGAGCACCAGCGCCAGCACCGAGACCCAGGCCCAGCGCCGGATCGTATCGACGGCAAGCCCAGCCCCCGCGATCAGGGCGAAGTAGCCGTAAAGCCAGTAAGGCGCGTCGCTGCTGCCACCCACGACGAAAGGCGCAGCGGCGGCGCCGATCAGACCGACGGCGGCGAGGAACGGCCCATAGAACCAGCCCAAAACGACGGCCAGAAGAGCGGTTGCGACCAGCCCGGCAAAGGCCGTGCCCGATCCGATCAGGTCGTAAAGCTGACGCGCGGCCAGCACGCCACCGAAGATCGACACCAGCCCCCCACCGGAAAAGGTCGAGGGCAGATAGGCAGTCGCGTCATTCTCACTGTCACCCCAGCGGCGGCGCACCCATTCGCCCGCGCCGATCAGGGCAGCCCCAAAGAGGATCGCCGCCATCACCCGCACCGGCGGTGGCAAGAGGCCGTTCTCGATCCCGTACTGGACAAAGAAGATCCCGGCGAGCGCCAGCGAGATCGCCGAGACCGCATAGACCCAGTTCACCTTCAGCCATTCGCCGAGCGCCGATACGCGCGGCGGGGCCGGACGGGCGGGACTGATCGGCGGCGCGTCTGCGGCATTGCCGGGCAACCATGGGCCGCTGGCGGCGACCGGCGCTGCGGGTTCCTCCACGCGGGCGGGTATTTCCGGCGCACGGGGCGGTTCGGGTGCGGCCGGGACCTCGGGTTCAGCAGTGGGCGGTTCCGGCACATCCGCCTGAAGAGTGGCAGGTCCGGGCCGCTGCACGCCCCGCTCCAACGCGGATCGCAGCTCTGCGTGCTGGGCTGCGACATCCCGCTCTAGCCCGGCCACACGCCCCTTGAGTTTTGACACCGCAACCAGAAGCACGATGACAGCAATGGGCAAAGCGAGCACCGCAAGAACCGCGATCACCCCCAGGAATTCCAGCCCGTTCATCTTGTGTCCCTTCCCTCATGCTGCCCGTCTGCCGGGGCGAGTCGCCCTATTCATAGCCAAGGACGGGCGAGAAGGAAGTCAGGATTTCCCGCCAGGGCCATCCCCTTTGGCGGCCCCGAAAAGCCCGGCGAGCCCCCGACTTACCAGATTGGTGACGCGCGGTTTGGGAAGGGTGACGAAGGGCAAGGGGCGGCAGACCTCAATGGCCGCGACCCCGACACGTGCGGTCAGCGCGCCATTGATCACCCCTTCGCCAAAGCGGCGCGAGAGCTTGGACAGCAGCCCGCCGCCTGCGACCGACTGGATCAGATCGTCGCCCACGGCCACGGCCCCGGTCGCGACCAGATGGGTCAGAACCGTGCGCAACAGCCGCCAGCTTCCAAAGGCCCCCGCCCTTCCACCATAGATCTCGGCAATTCTTCGGATCATGCGCAGATTGGCGATTAGGGCTGCTGCCACGTCGGCCAAAGCCAAGGGCACGATGGCGGTGACCATCGCGACCTGCCGCGCCGCTGCTTCGATCTCGGCCCGCGCGGCACGGTCCATGGGCGTCATCAGTTCGGTCTCGGCCAAAGCCAGAAGTGCATCGGCGTCGAAGACATCGCCGCGCCGCTCGGCCAATCGCGCCCGGCCCCAGGCGGTATCCTCGCGCTTCGCATAGAAAGCTGCAAGGCCGTCAACCACCCGCCCCGCCGCTGTCAGGTCGCCCGATCCCGCTGCTACAACTGCCGCCGCATGAACCCGGTCAAGTCGCGCCAGACGGGCATAGGCCGCCCATTCGTGCAAGGCGATCAGAAGGGCCGCGAGGACGACAAGGCCCACCAGAATCGCAGCGATCCAGCCCAGAACCGGGTTCGCCGCCAGCAGCCCCTCGACAAAGCGCCAGGCGGCAACCGAGATGACGAAGCCCAAAAGCGCTGTCGCAGAGCCCCAGAAGAACCGGCCGAGCCGCGAACGCCGCCGCGCACCAAGGCCGATCACCGCCTGCATCGCCCGCCCCTCACCCGGCGCAGGCACCACATCGGGCACCGGTGGTGCCCGGTCGGGACCTTCACTCGCGGGGGCCTCCATCTCTATCAGGAGCGGCCCTTTGGGTTTGCTCATCGACCATCTCTCCTGTTCTCAACCAGCCTTACATCGGGCAGGCGCTCGTCATTGCGCGCGCCATCCGAGCGTTCGGCTTCGACGAATCCCTGTGCTGCGTAGAACCGAAGCGCTGCATCATTGGCCTGAAACGTCCAGAGCGAGAGCGGACCCGCCCCGACGCGGGCCGCGGCAAGAAGCGCGGATCCGATCCCCCTGCGGCGCGCGCCCGCGCTCACGTATAATGCGTCGACCTCACCTGCACGATGGGCAAGAAACCCCTCCACCACCGGCGTGCGGGCCACGTGAACGGTATGACTGTTCAGAAGGCCTGCAACAAAGGCGCGGTCCTGCGACCG
>NZ_JBARVQ010000254.1:0-3038 GCF_049646345.1 Albidovulum sp.
AGGTCGAACTCGGCGGTATTGTTGCGAAGCACAAGCATCCGAACGGCAAGACCTTTGGGTACGGCCCCCAGATGGTCGAGATCAGCCGCGACGGCAAACGGGTCTACTGGACCAACTCGCTCTATTCGACCTGGGACGACCAGTTCTATCCCGGCGAACGGGGCGGCGCGATGGTCATGGCCAATGTCGGTGCCAAGGGCGGTCTGACGCTCGACAAGGATTTCTTCGTCGAGTTCCCGAAGGGTTATCGCAGCCACCAGATCCGGCTGGAGGGCGGCGACTGTTCGACCGACAGCTTCTGCTACCCCTCGGCCTGACCCTTGGGGGATCTGATCGGCACCACGGCGGGGCTCTGGCTCGCCGTGGTTGCAAGCGGGTTCTATCACGGGCTCAATCCCGGCATGGGCTGGCCTCTGGCCGTCTCCGCCGCGCTAATGGAGCGGCGGACCGGCGCATTATGGCGGGCCTTGGTCGCACTGGCGGCGGGGCATCTGATCGCGATGGTCGCGATCCTGATGCCCTTCGCGGTGATGACGCTGCTGATCGACTGGCAACGGGAAATCCGGCTTGCCTCCGGCATTGCCGTGATCGCGCTCGGGCTCTGGATATTCCTGACCAAACGCCATCCCCGCTTTCTCGCCCGCGTCAAACCAACCCGCCTCGCGCTCTGGTCCTTCCTTGTGGCGCTGGCCCATGGGGCGGCGCTGATGCTGGTGCCGATCTATCTCGGCCTCTGCCGCACCGAAGACCTCGACACCGCCCACCGCGCGGCCGAGGCGCTGATGTCGCGCAACCTGATCGTGGCGCTTGGGGTGGCACTGATCCACACTGGCGCGATGATCACGGCGGGGGGGGCCGTGGCCTGGGGCGTCTACCGCTGGCTCGGGCTGAAATTCCTGTCCCGCGGCTGGTTCGACCTTGAACGGGTCTGGGCGGCCAGCCTGATCATCGTCGGATTGCTCGCGCTGGCCACCGCCTGACCCTCACGCCATGAGCCGCGACAGATGCGACCCGCGCGCAAGCAGGAAGTCCTTCAGCCGCGCGGGATAGTCCGCCGCCACGGCAGTTCGGACCGAGGGCCGCGCCGACAGCGCCGCGCGCCAGCGGGCGAGCTTTGGCATATGGCCAAGTCCCGCGATATCCCCCACCGCATCGAGCGTGTCGAAATAGCGAAAGACCGGGGCAAAGACCGCATCCGGCAGCGAAAGCCCTTTCGGATCAAAAAGATCTCCGCCCGGCAGCCGGTCCTCTACCCGGGCGAGTTTCGCCCGCAGCGCATCGGATTTCGCGGCGAACCCCTCAGCATCCGACGCATTATAGAGCCCGGAAATGTCGCTCAGAATCGATGAGCCATACTCCATCCAGCCGCGATGCCCGGCCCGCTCCAGCGGATCGGCAGGATGCAGGGGATTGGGGCCGACCTCCTCCAGATATTCGAGGATCACCGAGGATTCGAAGATTGGTTGCCCGTCCACGACCAGAACCGGCGTCTTGCCGGTGGGAGAGAGTTTCAGGAACCAGTCGGGTTTGTTGGCCAGGTCGATATCGACCCGTTCAAACGCCATTCCCTTCTCGGCCAGCGCAATCGCGACACGCTGCACGTAGGGGCAAAGGTGGTGGCTGATCAGCGTCAGTTTCGGGCTCATTTCCTGTCCTTTCAATTATAGATGCATGCGAATGCATATAATTTAACGCACCACTCTTTCAATCCGCATGCAGGTGCATATATGTTCAGCCATGCACAAGACCCCTGCCCCGAACCCACATGCCGAAACGGTCTGGACCCGTCTGGTCCGGGCCTCCACCCATGTTCAGGTGCAGATCGACGCCGCCCTGAAGGCGGCGCATCTGCCGCCGTTGGACTGGTACGACGCGTTGTGGGAAATCGAACAGGCAGGGCCGGACGGACTCAGGCAGTTCGCTTTGCAGGACCGCCTGCTCTTGCCGCAATACGGGTTGTCGCGTCTTGTCACCCGGATCGCGGCGGCGGGGCTTATCACCCGCCAACCCTGCCCCGAGGATGGGCGCGGCCAGATCCTGACCCTGACCGAAAAAGGGGCCGCCACCCGCGCGGCGATGTGGCCGGTCTATGAGGCGGCGATGGAACAGGCCATCGGCACCCGGCTGGCAACAGGTGAAGCCGCCCGGCTGGCGGATCTGCTCGGGCGACTCCTGCGGTAGGAAGTGGGATTAATGCGGACATTGCCGCATGCGCAACACAAGCCGGGCGGGGGCCTGCCCGTGGGGTGGCGCAGCAACCGTTCTTCGGCGTGGTTTATGGTGGCAAAGCCCCTCTGACCTCATGTGAAGCACACGGCCGCAAAAGCGCCAGCCCGCCGGGACGGGCAGGCGCTCGCCCGGCGCGCGTCGCGCTTGATTCCGGGTGAAGGGGACAACCGCCAAGGTCCACTCCGGGCTCAAACAGATCCCAGAGAGTAACGCCGCGCACCCAAACTCTAGCTCTCCGTCACCACCACCTCGGCCGTCATCTTTGGGTGATAGCGGCAGATGACCTGATAGGTGCCGGCCGCGTCGAACACGATCTCCACACTCTCGCCCTTGCCGATGCGACCGGTATCCCAGCCTCCCGCCTTGTCCGTCGCGGTATGGGGCGCGATGTCGTGATTGGTCCAGCGCACGGTATCACCTGCATGGATCTCCAGCCGATCGGGGACGAAGGCAAAGCTCTCGATCCCGACCTCGACCAGATGCGGCCCGTCATGGGCATGCAGGGTCAGTGGTGCCACAAGCCCGGCCCCCGTCAGGAGGCCGAACCGGCGCCGGGTCATATCGCTCAGGACGCGCATTGCAGACCCGCGACCATCTCTTCGGCATGACCTTCATGCACCTTGAAGGTTACCAGCGCGTCCGACAAGAGCGCCTTCAGCGGCTCCACCGTAGCCCAGGGGATGAACTTGGTCTCGACCGTATCGTTCACCACCTGATGATAGCCCAGCTCATTCACGGCATAGGCGCAGTCGAAGTCATTGCCTGACAAGATCATGAACTCTGCCCGCTTGGCGGCGGCGCCCTCGACC
>NZ_JBARVQ010000255.1:0-4266 GCF_049646345.1 Albidovulum sp.
CCTCTGGCGCGCCGCAGGGCAGGTCTGCGACCTCTTCACCGAGGAGGAATGCTACAACTCCTTCAAGGCCGCAGGATATGAAACCGATTAGGCGCAACACGCTCTAGCGGTGTTTGCAGATCGGAAATACCTGCGGCGCGATGTTTTTCGTCGGCCATACGTGACGCTAAGCTATAGAAAATAAAGAAATAGTATCGCCGGGCTGACTGTTCATTTGGCCTGAAGGAATATTCCATGACATATGATAACGACGCCAGCAAACGGGGCGAACGTATCCGGCATGCGATCAAGATCGCCGGGCGACCCAAGCTCATGGCACTGGCTGCGAGCCTTGATGTATCGCCCGCCGCATTGTCAAAATGGCGATATGGCCAGAACATTTCCCTCGAAAACATCTGTCGGCTGGCTCTTCAACTGGATGTTTCGCTTGATTGGTTGTTGCTGGAGCGGGGCAGCCCGAAATCCCATCGCGACGCAAACGGATCGCGAACGGACCAGGAGCTTGTTGAATTGTTGACCCTGCGCCCGACGAAGATCACGAAATTGCTGACAGCCCTGGTGCGCGAGATCCCTGAAAAACACCCGCGCCCCTTTGAAGCGGCCAGTTATTCCGAAATCTGAACCTGGCGGCAACACTGGCTGGAAACGGATGCCGCTGAAACCCGAGCGAACTTCCGTACGGTCTGCAATTTCTCTGGGCGAAAAACCGACGCGAGATTTTACCATAGGGAAACAGCCAAGGCGGGATTTCACCTCAATCTTTCTCTACCCCTAAATGTATCGGGGGGTGTCGTTTCAACCCTTTGGGGCTGCGGCATCAGATGCCCGATTTGTCCAACGAAGAGGAAGAACAGATGAGTTTGCATATCAGCTATGTCGACAACCTTTTGTCTCAGGAAGCGCGCAAAGCCCAGTCTGCCAAGGATGCGCTGACCCAGGGAACCCAGTATTCCATGACACTCAAAAACCAGGCGGCCCAGCCATGGACCTTCTATGTCTATCAAAAAATGCCGGCTCAGGTGGCTGATGTCTTCTCGCTTGCCTGGTTCTGCTCTCCCTATCAGATCAGGGTCGGCGACCAGATCCGGTTTACCTGGGAAATCGACTACAATTTCGTGTGGAGCGATTCCGGCCAACTCATTCCCGGCGTCGACTTTTATGCGTCCGGCAAGAAGGATTGCAGCCCCGCAGGCAAAAACACGACGGAGTTTTCGCTGACCCCGGGTCCCGGCCTGAGCGATCCGGTGCAAGGGCCGCCTGCCGGTTCTCTGGTCATCAACGATGCCGCAGATGTTCCGAACAACCGCTATTCGGTCGGGATCGGCATGTCCGGTACCGGGTCCTACGCGGTGCAGGCGGGCACCAACCTGTCCCACACATTCACCCCGACACCCAGCTATTGGATCGCTGCCGGTACGAATGTGAAGATCGGTACAGTCCTGAATATTAACACGGTGGGGCTGACATCGGAAGTGAAGTTCCCGGCCGCGACCTATGACATGAACTGCGTGCTGAACGGCAGCAACGCATGGGATATCAGCCCGGCCTGATCTTTTTGCCAGCCCACATCCGGCGCTGTGCCCGAACAGCGCGGCGCCGGACGGAAGCGGGGTGTCGGGTATGTGCCCCGATCACTGGTTCGCCACCACAATCCAGACCGCCCCGCTTCCATTCACCGCCACTTTTCAGACCGAAGGACAGACAATGTTTTCAGCCCCGCCCGTGGGTTCGGTTTGCCCGTTTGCCGGGCAGGTCGACCCTGTGTCAGGCGCCCGGAATTCGATCTGGGCCAATGCCGCCTGCGCCAGCACCGGCGCAACCCCGGCAAACCCGGCCGACGCCCCCCTCAATCACCTTGAAAGCCAGGGCTGGATGCTCTGCGATGGCCGCTATCTGATTGTGAATGCCTATCCCGAACTCCATGCCGTGATCGGATCGCTTTACGGGGACCGGACAACCGGCAGCGATGTGGAATTTCGTATCCCGGATTACCGCGGGCTTTTCCTGCGGGGGTTCGATGCGGGCGCAGGGATGGACCCGGACGCCAAACAGCGTTGGGACCCGACCGGCAACAACACTGCGAATGTGGTCGGCTCGCTGCAATGCGACGCCATGCAGGAGCACACGCACAATTATGACGTGACCCAACCCGCCGCGATTTCCCAGCAGGGCAGCGCTGCGGGAACCTCCACCACGAGCAAGCCAACAGGTGCCCCCAACTCTCCCGCCCGTACCACGACCGAAACGCGGTCCCGAAACGTCGCCGTCAACTACATCATCAAGTTCCGCTGAGCCAAAGCGGCACATCCGGCACGACACGCCCCCACCCCACATCGACAGGAGAACAATCGATGACATCGAAAACACGGACCACACTCGCAGGCCTAACACTCGCGCTGCTCTGCACCACCACTTTGCCCGGAACCGCACAAGAAAGCGCAGACGCCGTCATGGACGGAGTGACGCCGGTAACGACAGGTGTGGTGATCCGGGGCGTAACAATCGGCGGCCCGGCTGGCGCTGCGGGAACCACGACCGGCACCACCTGTTCTTTCGGACGCGAAGAGGTAGACATCAATGGTCGCATTCTGGGTGCCAGCGTGAACTGCCGACCCGGCGGTAATCTGGCGAATACGCTGCAAGGGTTGCCCCTGCGGTTCGATGCCTACTGCGTGATCAACGCACCGGTCAAAAGCGCGCGCCTGATTGAGGCGGACGTGCCGGACAATCCCAATCATTGCGATCTGTCGGGCATCACGCCAAAAGATGCGGAAGGCCAGTTCAAGGGAGCGGTTTGGAGGTAAAACCCTCTCCGTCTGTCCGGTCATGTCCGGATGGCTGTCACCCCTTGAGACGCGCTTTTCGGCTTCGTCCAAAAAAAAGGCCGGGCACAAGGCCCGGCCAGTCCAACAGGGAGGATGCCGCATCATTGCCCCGGTGCGGCGAGGGGATTCGATTGTCTCATGCTACGAGACGGTAACCACCACTTTCCGTAACAAGAAGGCGCGCATTTGACGGATCTGGTTCTATTTTTTGTCTTAATCGGTAAATGTGTGTTTCCAAAGTGTGTGTAGTCACACCGGCATTGTAGCCCCAGACCTCATGCAGCAGCACATCGCGGGCCACGACACCTTCCGTCGCGCGGTAGAGGAACTTGAGGATATTCGTCTCTTTCTCGGTCAGACGGATCTTCCGTTCCTTCTCATCGATCAGCATCTTCATGGCCGGTTTGAACGTATAGGGTCCAAGCTGGAAAATCGCGTCCTCGGATTGCTCATGTGTGCGCAACTGGGCACGGATACGGGCCAGCAATACGGGGAACTTGAACGGCTTGGTGATGTAGTCATTGGCACCAGCATCAAGGCCGAGGATCGTATCGGCATCGCCGTCATGGCCTGTCAGCATCAGGATCGGGCATTTGACGCCCTGCTTGCGCATCTTCTTGCACAGCTCGCGCCCATCCGTGTCGGGCAGGCCGACATCGAGGATGACCAGATCGTAGATGCCTTCCTTGACCTTCTCGATCGCGTCATGGCCGTTCCCGGCCTCAAAGACGTCGAAATCCTCGGTCGAAACCAGCTGCTCGGCAAGCGCTTCGCGCAGATCCTCCTCGTCATCGACGAGCAGGATTTTCTTAAGATTGGCCATGACTCGTGTCTCCTTCTTCCCCAATGAGATGCGTCTGAGGGGGGCTTTCGGCAAGTCACGCGCCCGCGATTTCACGCGCTCGTGTCGCAAGGCCGGGAAATGTTTCAATTTATGTCGCGCCAGACTATCTAGGGGGTGAAAGACAGTGCGGATTGTAACATGCAACTTGGCCCCGATATCGTCGAACGCCTGAACCGCGCCCGTGCCGATCTGCGCATGGGGGTGCCGGTGGTGCTGACCGCCGGTGGCAATGCGGTGCTGGCACTGGCAGCCGAGGCGCTGGTGCCTGCCCGTTTCGCGGCGCTCTCGGCGCTCGGGCCTGCACTTATCGCAATCACCTCCAGACGGGCCGAAACGCTGAAAGCCCGCGCCTATGACGGCGATATTGCCCGGCTGATCGTGCCCGGCGATGCGACACCGGCCTGGGTCACGGCCATCGCCGATCCCGCCGACGATCTGCGCTCACCGATGAAGGGGCCGTTCCTCTCGGCGCGCGACGGCGATGCGACCCTTGCCCGTGCCGCGATCCAGCTTACGAAATCCGCGCGTCTCTTGCCCGCTGCCCTGCTGGTTCCCCTGCCCGACCCGGCCGGGATTGCCGCCGCCGAGGGGCTGACC
>NZ_JBARVQ010000256.1:0-3919 GCF_049646345.1 Albidovulum sp.
ACTCCACACCGTCGCGCCGCCCGGCAGAGTTGCTGCAGGCAGGTCGGACAAGCGAGATTCTGGATGAGATCGAACGAAAGTGGCAGCCGGATGTGATGCTGTTCGACATGTCGCCGATGCTGGCCAGCGACGACAATGTCGGCTTTCTTGGCAATGTGGATTGCGCGCTGCTTGTCGCGGCGGCGGAAAGCACGACCCTGCCCAATATCGATATCTGCGAAAAGGAACTGGCCCAGCTAACCAATGTGCTAGGGGTCGTTCTGAACAAGTGCCGCTATGCGGATGGATCCACGGGCTACGACTACGGCGGCTACAGCTGAGATTGCTGCGAGCGGAAAACAAAAAAAGGCCGGGCGATATGCCCGGCCTTTTTCGTTGACTGAGAGTGTGCTCAGGCCGTCTTGCGCCGACGGCGCAGGGCCGCAAGGCCGCCAAGACCACCAAGCAGCATCAGGCCTGCTGCAGGTACAGGAACCGGGGCCAGACCGATACCCGCAAGGGCGCCGTCGGCAAAGCCGTAGTTGTCATTGGAGCTGAGCACCGTGAAGAAAATCTCTGTGACCGAGATCGCGGCGAAAGATGCGCCGACGAAACCGGGTGCGCCCGTGCCAGCGATATCGGTGGCGTAAAGCGAGATGATCGGAGAACCGCCATTGATCGAGGCCTGACCAACTTCCATCGAGCTTCTGTCAGGTGCCTGGAAGAGGTCGAGGAACGCGATGGCGTTTACCAGCACCGGGGCGCTGAACGTCACCTTGATCCACTCCATCTTGTTATTGGCGTAGTTCGTGATCTCGTCGTCATGCGCACCGACGCCATAACCGTCGGTCTCGAACGACAGGCCGGTTCCCGTCGGCGCGACGTTGCCATCGAAGCTTTGCGAATTGTTCAGGACGCCGCTGGCGGTCATGTCCCAGGTCACGGACCCGTTGAACAGCGTACCGGACGAGCCGGTCCCTGCCTTCGTGAAGTCGATTACATAAGCATCTGCAGTCGATACTCCAGCGAACATCGCCAAACCCGCGAGCGCACCGGTACACCAGTTCCCAAGCATTTTTTTACCACCCCTTGCGACGACTTGTCGGTAAGAAAAATTTAATCTTCTTCATTTCTACCACATACGACGCGTTTTGGAACATTGATTTGACACTATTTTTCCTTGTTTTTCGCTACCACCAGAAATTGCAACTACAGATTGTGCTAGTTTCCCTAATAAAAATTATCGGCCAGTAATTAAATTTTTGTTTCCGATATAGCAACGCAGGGTCGGCCATTGTATGAAACTATTTTTTAAAAAATGCCTTACCGTTTCCCATGCCGGGACAGTCATGAGCGGCACTTCAACTGAGATGTTCAATTCGGATCTTAGAACACACCGCGCTGGACTTCATACCGGGGCTCGAGAATCTTGGGCCGACCGAATCAGATGGCCTGACACGTGAACCAAGCAGTTATCATCCCCCACTATAACGATACCGCCCGACTAAGGCGTTGTTTGTCGGTGTTATCCAAAGGCGATACGAACGGGATCGACATCGTTGTCGTTGACAACGGTTCATCGGAATCGCTTTCGCAGTTACAGCACGATTTTCCCTCGATCCGGTTTGTAGAGGAATCCGGAAAGGGTGCCGCACTCGCACGAAATCGCGGCGTGAAGGAAACCCAGGCCGAGATCATTGCGTTTCTGGATGCCGACTGTGTTCCGGCGTCAGACTGGCTCGCGACCATTTCTGCCGTGGCGGAGCGGTCAGATATTGTTGGCGGTGCAATAGATGTCTTCGATGAAACCCCTTCGCCGCGCAGCGGTGCCCAGGCGTTTGAGACTGTCTTCGCATTCAACTATCGAAACTACATTGAAAAAAAGGGGTTCTCGGTTACCGCGAACCTCGTCACCTCCCGCGAAGTGTTTGAACGGGTCGGCCCGTTCATCAATGGTGTGTCGGAGGATGAGGAATGGTGTCGCAGGGCGCGCAGCAAGGGATGTATGATTGCCCTGGCCGAGGAGTTGCGCGTCGCGCACCCGACCCGGTCAGACTGGCCTGCGCTTGAAAAGAAGTGGAGACGTCTGACCCGAGAGATGTTTGCGCTTCATAGCGATACCTATCCGGGTCCCATCGGGCGCTTGCGCTGGTTTGTCAGAGGGGCCGCGATGCCCTTCAGCGCCGTCGCGCACCTTCCGAAGGTTCTGTTCAGCCCCAAACTCAACGGTGCTTCAGAACGGCTTCGTGGTGCTGCAACCCTTGTCCGGCTGCGGTTGCGGCGGGCGTGGTGGATGATGCTGCAGGCAGCAGGACGCGAAACATAAAAAAAAAACCCGCCGGGATTACCCGGCGGGGTCGATGTTTCAGTCGGTCACTTCGTCAGAAGTTTTCGTATGCGCCTGCATCCGGCGCCTTGCCCAGCGGCCGTGCCGTTCCGATGATATCGAGCTGCGGCGCGTATTTGGCCAGGCCAGCATTGGCCGCCTTCGCAGTAGACTTCAGCGAGAAGTCCTGCTGGGCCACCGACGAAAACTCGCTCGCCGCGTTGATGACGATGACGTTGTTGGCCGAGACGATGTTCCTCGACGTATCCGCCGTGACCTTGTTGCCGTTTACCAGGTTGTTCGCGAAGGTCGTGTTCTGCGAAGGTGTTCCGTTCTTGTGCGGTGACAACCGGATCCACGGCCATTTTGCGTTTGCACCATTGGCATCGACCACGGTGTTGTTGACGACGAGCGTATTGATCGCGCCGTTGATTGAGATGCCGTGATAGGCCCGCGTTGAGATGACGTTGTTGCGGATGACGATGCCATCATACATACCGTCGAACATCGAGATGCCCTGCAGCTTGCAGCGCAGCGGGTTTGTGGACGTGGACGTCCATTCGAAGATCTTGTTGTCTTCGACGGTCAGGTTCTTGACCGTGCCCGTCCCGACCTTGCCGCCGGAACCGGTCGAGAAAGACTGGAAGCCGTCCATGTGATTGGCACTGATCGCAAAACAGTTCTGAACCTTGTTCTTGCGGACGATGGAGTTGTCGCCATTGGCCCGCATACCATCACCGGCAAATCCGTCGATGATGTTTTCCTCCATCAGCGTGTTCGAGGCGACGCTCTTGATGCCATGAAAGATACCGGTCAGGCGGTTGCGTGCGATCGTTACGCTGTCACCGTCGATCATCAGGCCATCACGCTTGTAGTTCTGCCAGTCGGTTTGCGCCCACTGCATGTAGTTGGCCGACGATGATACGCCGCGCACATCAAGATCGGTAAAGGCCAGGTCGGATGTGTCGCCATAGCTCCGGATAAGCGGGCCGGTGCCGGCATTGGCCGAGGTTGCCCAGACTTTGAGGCCCTGAAAGACGATATTGCTCGAACCGCGGATGAGGATTGAGTCGACATGTGCGACTTCACCGGCAACCGGGGCGACCACGATGGGAGTGGAGAATCGCATTCCCTGAAAGGAGATCGCTCCGTGATAACCATCCATCAGGAAGATGCGGTCGCCGCCTTGCAGCTGACCCGAAGCCAGCACAGCACCGACGGATGGCCAGACCTGACCACTCGGAGGTGTTGTCGAACCACCGGTCGTGGTGGAGGGACCGCCGGATGTCGTACCGCCCGTTGTTCCCCCAGTCGTTCCGGTGGTTGTTCCGGTTGTCGTCCCCCCGGTTGTTCCGGTGGTTGTACCGCCCGTGTCCGTCGTTCCGGTAGACGTGCCGCCGGTATCAGTCGATCCCGTGTCGGTGCCGCCGGTATCAGTCGATCCCGTGTCGGTGCCGCCGTTATCAGTCGATCCCGTGTCGGTACCGCCGGTATCAGTCGATCCCGTGTCGGTACCGCCGTTATCAGTCGATCCCGTGTCGGTACCGCCGGTATCGGTCGATCCCGTGTTGGTGCCGCCGGTATCGGTCGATCCCGTGTTGGTGCCGCCGGTAT
>NZ_JBARVQ010000257.1:0-2757 GCF_049646345.1 Albidovulum sp.
CTGGCGCTTGCCGACCAGATATTCCTTCAGCGGCGGCGTCGGTGTGCCGTCAGCAGCCGTATAGGTCAGATCCAGAAGAGACGGATCGATCGCCCGCTCGAGCTTGGAAAACTCCTGCGGCGGAGGGACGTAGGAGCAGTGGAAGAACTCGGGGAGATTGAGGTTGTAGTAGATGGAATCTTCGTTGCCCGACTGCCAGTTGGGAAAACTGTAGTTCTTGGTCGCCTTTGCGATGAATTCCGGGGACTGGGGCTTTTTCCACCTGGCCATCGGGCTGTCGACTTCAAGCGGCTCGAAACCCGAAGCGCCGGCCCTGACAGGCCCCTTCAGAGTGTCGCGAGCTTTGTCGTGTTTGGTAACCATCTCTGTTCTCCTTGAGCAATCGTATCTATTTGTTTGACGCTAAAACGAACGCTGAGTTGCAATCGACTTCTGCCCCCAAGGGAGCTCAATACGTGTACTTGAACATGACCTGCACGCGGGATGCATCGCCAGTGGCGCCGTCCACGTTCTTTCTATTGCCCCACATGTACTCGATACCGGTCGACAGCCTTTCGTCCAGCGCCCAGATCAGGTTGGCGTGGCCGATGCCTCCGCTCCGTATGGCATCAGCGGCGCGCTCATCCTGGCCGAGGTCCTCGAGATCGGTCCAGGCATATGCCAGGTTGGAGGACAGGGTGCTCGACCAGTCGTGTCCGAATCCCAGTGCGACGCTGTACCCCTGCCTCGTAACGAGCCGGTAATCCTCCGTCAGCACCGCATTCGCGTCACTGCCGGTCAAGGCCATGATGTTTTCGGGCGTGCCATCGCCGTAGGCCAGGTTCCAGGTGAAGAAATTGCGGTCGCTGAAGTTCTGGCGCCCGGAGAAAACGAGAGCCCAGCCAGTCGCCGTGGGGTTGCGTCCGTTGCCCTCACTGTCCCAGCGCAACTGCTGCGCGAGCGCTGCCAGCGTACGCTCGCCGTCGCTGCGGTGGTGGGTCAGGCGTGCGGCCAGAACGGGCAACTGCGGGCTCGCTCCTCCCGGCAGGTCAAGCGGGTTGTAGATACCCGAGCTCTGGAGCATTTCGAGACCGGCGGCCCAGGTCCAGTTCGGGTTCAGGTCGTCCTGCCACCGAATCTGTGGTGTACGCGTGCCGAACAGCGCGTCTCCCCCTCCGAAATCAATCGTAAACGGCAGCGAGTCGAGATCGGCAATCGTGGTCCAGGTCTGGCCGATCAGCAAATTGCCGTAGATCACATAGGCGTGGCGCAGCCTCGGAGAGAAGGAGCTTTCGTCGAAAAAATCCATCTCCAGGTAGAATTGCTGGGCCGGTTGACCCGGCGGGGAATTTCGAATGTCGAAATTGAAGCGTGTCTCACGCGCGAACAGGTTGAAGTAGCCGGCGCGATTCGCGGCGGACGTACCCTCGACTGGAAGCTGGCTGATCAGGAACTGGTACTCGTTACCGGTTCCGTCGACGTCATAGAGCGCGTCCAGCTTCACATAGCCGCCGATCTTCATCCGGTAGTCCGTGCCAAACATCGGCCAGGAGCCGGGAAAATCGTCCACGGCCAGCTCGTCACTGGTCATCACGACGTGCGCGTCGCGCGTCTGATTCGGCTCGGTTTCTATCCGTTCCGGTACGATGTCGTCTTCCTCATCCGGGAACGGCACAGCGGCTTCCGAACCCGCCGCCGGTATTTCCGAAACGACGGTGGACCCGAATTCTTCCGCAGCGCTGTCGGTCGCGAACTGGCGCTCCATCGCGTCCAGCCGTTCAGCCTGTTTACGGATCTCTACCATCTGCTCTTCGAGCAATCGCATATGCTCATTCAGGCGCTGGCGTTCCACCTCGATCTGGCGACTCATCGCGTCGGCGTCCGCCTGCGCCCATGCCGTGGAAATTGCACACGGCCATAGCCCGACCAGCAAGAGGGCTGCGGCCGGTGAGACGGGTGCGAAAACAGCTTGTTGAATCTTCATTCTCTATCTCCTGACACCCGGGCGTCCAGGTTTCCCACACCTTCGGTCGCGGCTTGCAACGCGGCTATAGGCCTGCAAGCAACGACTCCAGCCGGGTTGTCGTGGAACCGTACCGTGGACCGTAACTCCAACCTTGACGATCAGTCGCCAGGCATCCTCGAAGGGAATCTTCGAATAGCCGTTAGACTCCGCGGCGCTAGGCATTCAATTCTTCGCTTCGAAACCCCTTGAGCGTTTCGCGAAGCATTGCAAGCAGCTTCTCGCCCGGATCGCTCTTGCGAAGCACGGCAGCGCCAGGCGACCCGTACGCCGGACCCTGCTCCTCCCTTACTTCGCGCGCCGTCATCAGGATCACGGGTGTCTTCACGCCAGCCGATGACAGCCGCTCCCGCAGACCGATGCCGGACATGCCGTTGAGCTGAACGTCCACGATCAGGCAATCGAACCGTGAGCGATGCGGGTCGGCGAGAAGGGACTCCGCCGAGTCGTACGTCTTGGAGCGAAATCCGGATGCCTGCAGGAGTCGTGCTACAGACCGGCGCAGGCTTTCATCATCATCCACCACTGCGATCAAGGGGGCGATTTCTGCTTTGCTCACCATTGTGGTACAGCACAGTAGGTGATTCTCTGGTGACGGACCAGAGTCCCCTTCGGGACGGATTGCAGCAAACCAGGTGCAGTCATCGCGGTGTTAACCGCGAGCTGCAGCGTTCCAACGAGATTCTGCGCAAGGCAGCGGCTTTTTTCGCTCAGCCGGAGTTGGACCGCCGCGGGCGGTGATGGTGGCGTTCGTG
>NZ_JBARVQ010000258.1:0-13114 GCF_049646345.1 Albidovulum sp.
GAACTGAACATGATCCGGTCGGCGCGGCCGATCAGGTATTCGGCGGGCAGGAAGCCAACGCCGTTCGGTCGTTTGAAGCGGCTGTCCTGGCTGTTGTCTCGGTTGTCGCCCATGAAGAAGTATTCCCCTTCCGGCACGGTGAAGAGCGCAGTGTTGTCGCCGCCGCCTTCATCCGTGATGTTCAGGATATCATGAGGCACACCACCCGGAAGGGTTTCGGTGAACCGTTCCTTGATGCAATTGCCGCCGGGACCGACCGGATAATTGGCGCAGCGCGGGACATTGCCCTGCGAGCCCTGCGGCGCCATCAGTTCCTCGAACGTACCGGCGGGGGTTTGCGGCACTTCCTGACCATTGAGCCACAGCACCCCGTCCTTCATCTGCACCGTGTCGCCGGGCAAACCGACCAGGCGCTTGATGAAATCGGCGCCGGTCGAAGGGTGGCGGAAGACGACGACATCGCCGCGTTCCGGTTCGGCCGACCAGAGGCGCCCGGTGATCGGGCAGGCCGAGAAGGGGCAGGAATATTTCGAATAGCCATAGGCCATCTTGTTGACGAAGACGAAATCGCCGATCAGCAGCGTATCCTTCATCGAGCCCGAGGGGATCCAGAACGGCTGGTAAAAGACCGTGCGGAACACGCCCGCAATCAGAAGCGCATAGACCACCGTCTTGATCGTCTCGACGATCCCGTCCTTTGCCGTGCCGCTCATGTTTTGTCCTGCCCCGTTCCTGCTTTGGCGCTACATGAGCGTGCGGGGCCGGGGAGTCAAGTTTTTGCGGGGTCAGCGACGATCCTGGACTGAATTCCACATCCGAGTCCATATTTCCAGATGCTGTACGTGGCACTGAATGGACGCGAACCGCGCGCAGATGACATTGAAGTTTGCGACGGCGGCCCACAGGAAACATTCGGCCACCTGTCGCAATGCTGTAGTTGCATCCCGTATAGCTACAGCGTTTCGCGTTTAACTTGAAACATCACTCATCACCTAACGTGTTGAAATCTTTCATTTCAGGCAGCGTTAGGTGATTCAAGTTTAACGCGAAACGAAATAATCGACGGTGGAGGATGAATCCCGGGGCAGGTCAAACCCTATGCGCCTCCCATTTCCCTTCGCCGGAAGGAGATAGCGGCGGGGATCAGTCCGGCCGCTTGGTCTTCTTCGCCTGTTTCACGACCTTGGAAAACGCCTTGCCGCGTCGTCGTTTTTCGGCGGCCGTGGCGGCATGGGCAGCGTCCTCGGCCTTCAGCTTTTTCCAGCGCTCCAGCCGCGCGGCATCGACCTGCCCCGCCACGATCGCCGCCTGAACCGCGCAACCGGGTTCCGGCCCGTGGGTACAGTCGCGGAAGCGGCATTCATCGGCCAGACCGGTGATCTCGGCAAAGGCCTCATCGATGCCATCGGCCATGTCGGTGAGCCTCAGTTCCCGCATGCCCGGCGTGTCGATCAGCCAGCCGCCGCCGGGGATCGCATGCATCTCGCGCGCGGTTGTGGTGTGGCGGCCCTTCATGTCGTCGGCGCGGACTTCGCCGGTCTCAAGATCAATGCCTGTCAGGGCCGAGGCGAGGGTCGATTTACCCACCCCGGACATGCCGAGAAAGGCCACCGTCTGGCCCGGCCCGCACCAGTCGCGGAGCGCCTCGACCGCCCCCGGCGCCGTGGCGTTCAGCAGAATCGCAGGCACAGCCGGGGCAATGGCGCGGAGCCGGTCGAGATAGGCTTCGGGGTCGTCGGTCTTGTCGGCCTTGGTGACGACGAAGACCGGGGGGATACCGCCCGCATGGGCCAGCGCAAGATAGCGTTCCAGCCGCGCCTCGTTGAATTCCTCGGTGCAGGAAGTGGTCAGAAAGACCGTATCGACATTCGCGACGATCAGCTGTTCACGCGAAGCGTCGCCAGCGGCACGACGGAAAATCCTTGTTTTCCGGTCCATTAACCGCTCTGCCCGGCCCGTTTCGGCATCGGCAAGAACCCAGTCACCGACCGCGACATCACCCGCCGAAAGACCGGGCGGCAGGGTGAGGAGAAGCGCGCCATCTTCAGACAGGGCGGTCAGCCGGTCACGGTGAACGCCGGTGACGCGGGCTGGTTTCAGGCTCTCCAGCTCATCCGCATCAAGCTGGCGCAGAAAGTCTGCCGACCACCCGAGATCGGCAAGTGTGTGTGTATTCAAGGTCAATGTTCTGCCCTCTTGGCAAACCCATATTTCTGCCTGTCAGCGCTTGCTGCAGGCGGGGAATGTCGGGATGGGCGGGGCAGATCCCTGGTCTCAGACGGCCCCGGCCCGGAGGAAAACAAGCTCTGTCATGTTCAACTCCTTTGCCGGTAAGAGACCGTGGGTGAGAGGCTGGACAACGACCCAAGCGGGGCTCGTTACGGCTGCTTCCTTCCGGACCTGACCGGGTTGGCGAGGCGCTCGCCCGCGCCAACCTCTCGATTTCGGATATAGACCCTGCAAGGCGGATTCGCAAGGCGGAGCCCGGTCGGCATTGTGTCGGCCCGGCGTCGGCAAAACGTATGGCAGAACCGCACGTCCGGTTTGCCCGCCGTTTACCGCTTTCTGCGAGGCTGATCCGCGCCGAAAGGAGCCCGGAAGATGACCGACACCGCCGCCGCACAGACCGCCGGACCGCCGCGCCGCTTTGCCCAGACCCGCACCGCCCGGTTGGCACGCGCCCGGCTGGCACGCCATCTTCAGGGCTTTGGAGATGATGAGGGGCTGTGGTGGCGGGTGCAGGAACGCGTGCCAGAAGCCTGGGCCACGGTCGAGGAGGATCTGGACTGCGAGGAAGAGAAGGTGAAGATCACCCTGCGCCTCGATGCCAGCGTCGCAAAGCTTTTCCGCGCCATGGGTAAAGGCTATCAGGCGCGGATCAACCATATCCTGACCACATATGCCCAGATGCGGATGGGCGAGATCGACCGTCAGGCGCGGGCGCTTGACACGGTGATGACCGAATTCGGCGTCGTCCAGTCCGAGGAGGCGCGGCAGACCTACCTGTCGCTGCGCGATACTGAGGGGCTGTTCGATGCCGACAGCCGCGCGTTTCTGGATGCCGCGTTCGGGGTCCGAAGTCGCGCCGGATGACGCAAGACCTGACACAACGTGACGCGGGAGAGCCCGCTTCACCCGGTAGCAAGTGCGATGCGCGCCGGACGAAAGAGCGCAGCCGCGATTATCTGTAACGTCCCGAGAGCCACATTCGGTTCTGGTGCAGAAGCTTTCTTAGGAAAGCTTCCGCTCCACTTCCTCACGCTCGAAGATTTCGATGACATCGCCGGGGCGGATATCTTCGTAATTCTCGAACGCCATGCCGCATTCCTGGCCGGACTGGACCTCTTTGACCTCGTCCTTGAAGCGCTTCAGCGTCTTCAGCGTGCCTTCGTGGATCACCACATCGTCGCGCAGAAGGCGCACACCGGCCGAGCGGCGGGCGACACCTTCGGTGACCAGACAGCCCGCAACCTTGCCGACGCCGGAGACCTTGAAGACCTCCTTGATCGATGCATAGCCGATGAAGGTTTCGCGGATCTCGGCCGACAACAGGCCCGAAGCGGCCGCTTTCACATCATCCACAAGGTCGTAGATGACCGAATAGTAGCGGATCTCGACGCCCTTCTGGTTCGCGGCAGCCCGCGCCGGGGCGTTGGCCCGGACGTTGAAGCCGATGACCGGCGACTGGCTGGCTTCGGCCAGACCGACATCGGATTCCGTGATCGCGCCGACACCGTAATGCAGCACCCGGACCCGAACCTCGTCGTTGCCGATCTTTTCCATGGCCTGAATGATCGCCTCGGCCGAACCCTGCACATCCGCCTTGACGACGATTGGCAGTTCCGAGACGTTCTTGTCTTCCTTGGCCTTGGCCATCAGCTGTTCGAGCGTCGTCGCAGCACCCGCCGCGGCGCGTTTGTCCTTGGCGGCCTTTTCGCGGTAATCGGCGATTTCGCGGGCCTGCGCCTCGGTCTCGACGACGTTCAGAACGTCGCCGGCCTCGGGTGTGCCATTGAGACCGAGCACCTCGACCGGAACCGACGGCCCGGCTTCGGAAACGCGCTCGCCCTGATCGTTGATCAGCGCGCGGACCTTGCCCCATTGTTCGCCGACGACAAAGATATCGCCCTGACGCAGCGTACCGTGCTGCACCAGAACCGTGGCAACAGGGCCGCGGCCGACATCCAGCTTGGCTTCGATCACGGCACCCATTGCGGCGCGGTTCGGGTTGGCCTTCAGTTCCAGAATCTCGGCCTGCAGCGCGATGGCTTCCAGAAGCTGATCGAGCCCCTTGCCGGTCGTCGCCGAAACCTCGACATCCTGCACTTCGCCCGACATCGCCTCGACCACAACTTCGTGCTGCAGAAGGTCCGTGCGCACCTTCTGCGGATTGGCAGCAGGTTTGTCGCATTTGTTTATGGCGACGATCATCGGCACCTTGGCGGCCTTGGCGTGGTTGATCGCCTCGATCGTCTGCGGCATGACCGCATCGTCCGCGGCAACGACCAGTACCACGATGTCAGTGACCTGCGCACCGCGTGCGCGCATCGAAGTAAAGGCGGCGTGGCCCGGCGTATCGAGGAACGACAGAACCGCACCCGATTCGGTCGTCACCTGATAGGCGCCGATATGCTGGGTAATGCCACCGGCTTCGCCCGAAACCACGTTGGTCTTGCGAATCGCGTCAAGAAGCGAGGTTTTGCCGTGATCGACGTGGCCCATGATCGTGATGATCGGTGGGCGGGGCTTCAGATCTTCGTCCTTGTCCTGGATCGCATCAATGACCTGTTCGACATCGGCGTCCGAAACGCGCACGACCTTGTGGCCGAATTCCTCGATGATCAACTCGGCGGTATCGGCATCGATTGCCTGGTTCATGCTGACCATCATGCCCATGTTCATCAGCGATTTGACGACATCGGCGGCCCGCTCGGCCATACGGTTGGCGAGTTCCTGAACGACAATTGTTTCCGGCAGTTGCACATCGCGCACCTGCTTTTCGGCGCGCTGACCAAGCCCGAGAGCTTTCTGCCGGGCGCGTTCCTGCTTTCGCTTCATCGCAGCCATCGAGCGCTGGCGTCCACCACCACCCGAAAGCGCTTCGGACAGGGTCAGCTTGCCCGACCGACGGCCGTCATCGCGGCCAGCCTTGCCGCGTGCATCCTTGTCGGCGGCACCACCGCGATTATCCCGTTCCCGGTCGGTCTTGCGCGGCCCGGACGTGGTAACGCCTTTGGTTTCGGCCCGTGCTGCCGCTGCCTGCGCAGCCGCCTGATCGACGGCCGCCGGTTTGGCGGCGGGTTTCTTGATCTCTTCCTTGCGCGCGGCGCGGGTTTCGGCCTCCTGCACCTTGCGGGCTTCTTCCTCGGCCTTGGCCTTCAGAGCCTCCTCGCGCTCGCGATCCTCGCGTTCCTTGGCTTCCGCTTCGGCCCGGCGACGCTCGCGATCTTCCTCGCGCTGGCGCTCTTCCTTGGCACGGGTTTCAGCCTCTTCGGCTTCGCGCGCCTTGGCGGCCTGAAGCGCCTTTAGTCGGCGCTCCATTTCGGCATCCGAAATCCCGGCCGGACGGCGCGAAGGATCGCCGGCACTCGCCGCACCGCCGCCGGAAGATGCAGGTGCACCCGGCTTCGGCACGACAACGCGCTTGCGCTTCGTCTCGACGACGACGCTCTTCGTGCGGCCATGGGAAAAGCTCTGCTTCACCTGACCGGAACGCCCGCCCCCGAGGCCGAGGGGTTTTTTACCGTCTGTTTCGCTCATGCCGACTTTGCATCCTTCCCGGCGGACGTCCCGCCGTCATTCTTTCTCAGACCAGAAAGCTTTGCCGCTTCCTCTACAACACGATTACTCAATCCGCCAGCACCGAGCGCGCCATGTATCACACTATCGCGCCCAAAGGCCAGACCGAGCTCGGACGAGGTCAGGCAGCCGAACCAGCGCCCGCCTTCGGGGGTCCAGAGCTTGCCCTTGCCGCGTTCCGACCCGTCCGAGGCCTGCAACAGAACCTTGGCCTTGCCATCGGCCAGCCAGCCCTTCACCTTCTCAAATCCGGCGACCGCGCGCCCTGACTTGCGGGTCAGTGAAATAAGATCGACCACCCGCCGTGCCAAGCCCGTCTCGACCATATCGGCCAGATTTTCGGAGGCTGTGACCTGCGCCTTCGCGGCACGCGAGAACAGCCCCTTTTTCACCGCCTTGGCGATCGTATCGCGATCCGCGGTGACCCACATGCCCCGGCCCGGCAGTTTTTCGGCAAGATCGGGAAAGACCTGACCTTCGGGCGAGACGACAAAACGGACAAGCCCCGCCTTGGGCTGCACGTCACCGGTGACGATGCAGCGCCGCTCTGCGGGCTCTTGCCTATCCTTGTCGCGTCCCCCTCGGGTCATATGCGATCCTCCCAAGGCCCATATCAGGCCTCGGCCCCCTCTTCGGTTTCTTCACCCTCTTCCGCCTCGGCCTCAAGTTCGGTCGGATCGACCCAGCCAAGCTGAATACGGGCGGTCATGACGAGCGTCTGGGCCTCTTCCAGGCTCATGTCGAACTTTTCAAGGATACCGTCATCCTTGACCCGCTCGCCATTCACCGTGGTCCAGCCACCGGCCAGTTCCCAGTCCGCACAGGTTGCGAAGTCCTCGATGGTCTTCACCCCGTCATTGGCCAGGGCCTCGATCATCTGGGGCGTCAGGCCTTCGAAATTGACCAGGCTGTCCTCGATACCCAGCGCACGGGCATTTTCCAGCGCCTTGCGGTTCTGTTCCTCGATCACGTCGCGGGCGCGGGCCTGAAGCTCCTCTGCGGTGCTTTCATCCACGCCTTCGATCGACAGCAGTTCGTCGAGTTCGATATAGGCGACCTCTTCCAGGCTGGTGAAGCCTTCCGAGACCAGAAGCTGGGCAAAGAATTCGTCCAGATCCAGCGCATCGACAAAGAGCTTGGTCCGTTCGGCGAATTCCGCCTGACGCCGCTGGCTTTCTTCCTCTTCGGTCAGGATGTCGATATCGAGACCGGTCAGTTGCGAGGCAAGCCGCACGTTCTGACCGCGACGGCCGATAGCCAGCGACAATTGCTCATCGGGTACAACGACCTCGATCTTGCCGGCCTCTTCGTCGATGACGACCTTGGCGACCTCGGCGGGCTGCAGCGCGTTCACCAGGAACGTCGCCTGATCTTCATTCCACGGAATGATGTCGATCTTTTCGCCCTGAAGTTCGTTCACGACGGCCTGAACGCGGGAGCCGCGCATACCGACGCAGGCACCCACGGGGTCGATGGATCCGTCATACGAAATAACGCCGATCTTGGCGCGGCTGCCCGGGTCACGGGCGACGGCCTTGATCTCGATGATGCCATCATAGATTTCCGGCACTTCCATCTTGAACAGTTCCGCCATGAACTGCGGATCGGTGCGCGACAGGAAGACCTGCGGGCCACGGGCCTCGCGGCGAACATCCTTGATGTAGCAGCGGATACGGTCGTTCGGGCGATAGCTTTCGCGGCCGATCTTCTCATTCCGGCGCAGAACGGCTTCGCCGCGACCGATATCGACGATGATATTGCCGTATTCCTCGCGCTTGACGATACCGTTGATGATCGTCCCGGCGCGGTCCTTGAATTCCTCGAACTGACGATCCCGTTCAGCTTCGCGCACCTTCTGCAGGATGACCTGCTTGGCAGATTGCGCCGCGATCCGGCCAAGTTCGACCGGCGGCACTTCGTCGATGATCTCATCGCCGACCGTGGGGGCGTCCAGATATTGCTTGGCCTGCGCCACGGTCAGTTCAGCCTGATAATTCTCGACCGCATCATCCTCGACCACCGTGCGAACCCGGGTAAAGGTCGCGCGGCCGGTCTTTCGGTCGATCGAGACGCGGATATCCATCTCGGCGCCGTAGCGCGACTTCGCCGCACGGGCGAGGCTTTCTTCCATCGCTTCTATGACCAGACCGGGGTCGATCATCTTCTCGCGCGCGACCGCCTCGGCGGTTTGCAACAGCTCAAGCTGGTTGGCAGAGGTAATCGCCATTCATTCCTCCTCGGAAGTCTCTTCTTCGATTGAGTCAAACGCGGCTTCGTCGACCTTTTCAGTGGCCTTCTTCTGCCGCAGCATTTCGGTGATCAGCTCATCCGTCAGGACAAGTTTCGCGTCGGCCAGCCAGTCGAACTGAAGGCCGATCGTGCCTTCGTCGATCTCGACCAGAACTTCATCGCCCTCGGTCCCCGCGATCAGCCCCTTGAAGCGCTTGCGCCCGTCGATCATCTCGCTGGTCTCGATCTTGACCTCATAGCCTTTCCAGGCGTCGAAATCCTTCAGCCGGGTCAGCGGCCGGTCAATGCCGGGCGAGGATACTTCAAGCGTGTATTGATCCTCGATCGGGTCTTCGACGTCGAGCACTGCCGAAACCGCGACCGAGATTTTCCCGCAATCGTCCACGTCGATCCCGCCTTCGGACTTGTCGGCCATGATCTGCAGGGTCTTGTAGACCCCGCCCATCAGACGAATGCGCACAAGCTCATAGCCCAGACCTTCGATGGTCGGGGTCACGATCTCGGCCAGGCGCCGGTCAATGGCGGTTTTCGCGATAAGGTCAGACATCAGGCTCTTCAGACAACAAAAAACGGGCTCAGCGGCCCGTCGATCTTTCCCGGTGGGCGGTGAGTTTGGACCCCACAGCCGCGCTGTTGAAAGCGATATAGGGGAAGGCGGATGAGTCTGCAAGCGGAAGTGTCAAAGCGGGGCAAAGGCGGTTCCTGGCCGCGAATGCCCCCGGCCCGGCCAAGGGGCCACCCGGCAGAGCAGCTCAGGCAAGGCCGCGATCTTTCCGCCCTGTCACTCGTAGACGCGCTGGTCGTCGATCACCTTGCCATCATTGGGCAGGCTGCCGGGCGGCACGATCTCGACCCGGCCCTTCATTTTCAGGGCCGAAACAACTGATCCTTCATAGCGGGAGCCTTCGCCGTCCGGCGCTTCTATCCGCACGGTCATCACATCCATCTCGCCCTCACGCGTGGCGATCACCCTCGCGCGGGCAACCTCGGCATGACGGGCGACAAGGTCGGCAACCTGTTCGGGCCGGACGAACATGCCCTTGATCTTGGTCGTCTGATCGGCGCGTCCCATCCAGCCCCTGATCCGCATATTGGTGCGGCCGCAGGGCGACGGCCCCGGCAGGACCGCCGACAGATCCCCAGTCGCGAAACGGATCAGCGGGTAATCGGGATTGAGAGTGGTCACCACGATCTCGCCCACCTCGCCTTCGGGCACAGGATCGCCGGTGCCGGGGCGGACAATCTCGACGATCACGCCCTCATCGACGATCATCCCCTCCATCGCGGCACTTTCATAGGCGATGTTGCCAAGGTCGGCGGTCGCGTAGCATTGCAGGCAGGCGATGCCCCGGTCGGCATATTCAGCGCGCAAGGACGGAAAGAGCGCCCCGCCCCCAACCGCCGCCCGGGTTATTTTCAGCGCCTCGCCCATCTCATCCGCACGGTCGAGGATCACCTTCAGGTAATCCGGCGTCCCGGCATAGGCGGTGGTGCCGATATCGGCGGCCGCACGGACCTGAAGATCAGTCTGGCCGGTCCCGGCGGGCAGGACCTTGGCCCCCACAGCCCGGGCGCCGTTTTCGAAAATCATGCCGGCAGGGGTCAGGTGATAGCCAAAGCAGTTCTGCACGATGTCATCCGCGCCGATACCGCATGCATTCAGAAACCGGCCCATCCGCCACCAATCATGCGAAACCCCGCCAGGTTCATAGATCGGACCGGGCGACTGGAAGATGTGAGCGACATTGGCGGTCAGGATGCCGCCGAAGGGCGGCGTCTCTTTCTGCCAGGCGACCAGATCGGACTTGCGCAGAACGGGCAGGGCAGCAAGACCAGTAAGATCGGCAAGCGGCTTGCCGTCGATCCGGCAGGCGCCCGGCACCGCCGCCATACGCGCCATCTGCCCGTTCAGGGCAGAAAGCTGCGCGGTCGCGCGCTCATCGGCAGAGCGGGTTTCAAGGGCGTCGAAATAGTCCATGCTCTGATCCCTCATCACGCCAGCCACCGCTTGCGGCGGCGATAACTCCGCACGTCACGGAAGGACTTGCGGCCCTCATCCGACATGCCGAGGTAAAATTCCTTCACATCCGGGTTTTCGCGCAGCTCCTGCGCAGGGCCGTCCATCACCACGCGCCCGCTTTCCAGGATGTAGCCGTAATGGGCGTAGCGAAGGGCGACATTGGTGTTCTGCTCGGCCAGAAGGATGGTCACGCCCTCCTTTTCATTCACCGCCTTCACGATTTCAAAGATCTGTTCGACAAGCTGCGGCGCGAGACCCATCGAAGGTTCGTCCAGCAGCACCATTTCGGGCTTCGACATCAGCGCGCGGCCAATGGCGCACATCTGCTGCTCGCCGCCAGAGGTATAACCTGCCTGCGATTTGCGGCGTTCCTTCAGGCGCGGGAAGTAAGAATAGACCATGTCGAGATCGGCAGCGACCTGACCCTTATCGGCACGGGTATAGGCGCCGGTCAGAAGGTTTTCTTCCACCGTCAGGTGTTCGAAGCAGTGCCGCCCCTCCATCACCTGAATGACCCCCTTCTTCACCAGCGCCGAAGGATCGAGCGATTGCACCTTCTCGCCGCGATAGAGGATGGTGCCCTTGGTCACCTCGCCGCGCTCGGAATGCAGCAGGTTGGAAATGGCCTTGAGCGTCGTCGTCTTGCCCGCGCCATTGCCGCCCAGAAGGGCTGTGATACCGCCCTTGGGAACATTGAGGCTGACGCCCTTCAGGACGAGGATCACATGGTTGTAGATCACCTCGATATTGTTGACCTCCAACAGGGTCTCGGTCTTTCCGGCGTCGAGCATTGTGCGACCTTTCCATCCGTCACCACGCAGCCCCGGACCCCGATCCGGGGCCTCTCGGGGGGCGGGGGCGGCCCGAAGGCCGCACCCCGGTGTCAGAGCCCCCGGATCGCGTCCGGGGCAGATCCCGGATCACGTCCGGGATGACCGGTGAACGCCGGTCAGTTGCAGCGCTCGGCGATATTGTTTTCCGCCGCGAAGGCCGAGCTGTCTTCCATCACCAAGGGCGTCAGCACCTCATCATCCGGCGCGATAAAGCCGGTGATCAGGCTCCACTTCTTGGCCGTGGCATCCCATTGCTGGATCATCGCGGCACCCGGGCCACCATGGTCTTCGCAAGAGACCGTGAAGGGTTGGCCGAAGTTCGGCAGACCGATTTCGGCCATCCGCGCCTCGGTAATGTCCAGCGCCTCGAACCCGTCGCGCATCTGTGCGGCATTGATCGCCGAGACACCCGCCAGTTCCTGCGCCTTGCGCGCGGCCTCGGCGATCATCGCAGCCGCGTACATGCCGCGCGAGTAGAGCACCGAACCAACCTGATCGCCCGCGCCTGCAGACTTGCCCGCGTCGTAGACATATTGCTTGAGGTCGGTATAGACCGGATAGTCCATCCCCGTCCCATGCATGGCCAGCGACTTGTAGCCGTTGGCACCATCACCGGCAGGCAGCACGTCATTTTCAGACCCCGACCACCAGACGCCGATGAAGTTCTCCATCGGGAAGCGGATATTGGCGGCTTCCTGAATGGCAACGGCGTTCATGACACCCCAACCCCACATCAGCACGTAATCCGGCTTGTCGCGGCGGATCTGCAGCCATTGCGACTTCTGTTCCTGCCCGGGATGGTCGACGGGCACTTCCATCAGCTCATAGCCATGCTTCGTCGCCAGTTCCTGCAGCGTGCGGATCGGTTCCTTGCCATAGGCCGAGTTGTGATAGACCAGCGCGATCTTCTTGCCCGACAGGTCGCCGCCGTTTTCATCCAGCAGATACTTGATCGCCACCGAGGCGCCGTCCCAGTAATTGGCCGGGAAGTTGAAGACGTTTGAGAAGATCTTGCCATTCGCGGCCGAGGTGCGGCCATAGCCCGGCGTGTAAAGCGGGATGCCATCCTGCGTCACCTTCGGGATCAGCTGATAGGTGATGCCGGTCGAGAGCGGGTTGTAGACGAGCGCGCCGGAGCCCTTGGTGGCCTCGTAGCATTCAACACCCTTTTCGGTGTTATAGGCGGTCTCGCACTCGGTGATCACCACCTTCTCGCCGCCGATGCCGCCGTCACGTTCATTGAGAAGCGTGAAGTAGTCGGCGAAGCCATCCGCGTAAGGAATGCCACCCGGCGCATAGGGGCCAGTCCGGTAGCTGAGCGAGGGGATGTTCAGATCCGCCATCGCCGGGGTCGCCACCGCCACAATGGCCGCTGCGGCCAGGGTTGCAAAGCTCTTCTTCATATTCTTCCTCCCAAGGGTTTCTGGTTAGCGGTTCGCCGGCCTTCCTGCCGGTCTTTTCAGGCGTTTGCCGTGGCAAACGCCCCTATTGGGCGGCCCCTCAATGCGGGAAGGGCCAAAGCCGGAGTTTCTCTTTCGCCAGCCGCCAGAGCTGGTTCAGCCCATGCGGCTCTACGATCAGAAAGCCGACGATCAGACCGCCGACGATGATCAGTTCGATATGCGCGGCAAGGTCCGTGGCCCAGCCAAGCTGGCCGACAAGGACGTTCTTCAGAAGGACCGGCAGCAGCACCATGAAGGCAGCCCCCGCGAATGACCCGAAGATCGACCCGAGGCCGCCAATGATGATCATGAAGAGGATGAGGAACGACTTCTGGATGCCAAACGCCTCGCCCACCTCGGCCGCCCCCAGATAGACCGCGAAGAACAAAGCCCCCGCCACGCCGATATAGAAGGACGAGATGGCGAAGGCGGAAAGCTTCGTCGTCAGCGGGTTCACCCCGATGATCTCGGCCGCGATATCCATGTCGCGGATCGCCATCCAGCGCCGTCCGACAGACCCGCGCGTCAGGTTGCGAGCAATCCACGCCAGAAGCACAAGGATGACGAGACAGAAAAGGTACTTAGCCCATGCATGGGTATTCGGCCCGGTCACGATATAGCCCAGTACCGTGCGTTCAGGGCTGCTGATCTGGCCGGAAGCTGAGTAGTTGTAGAACCACGGCACCTTGTTGAACAACCAGACCAGAAAGAACTGCGCGGCCAGTGTCGCTACCGCTAAGTAGAATCCCTTTATGCGCAGACTGGGCAGA
>NZ_JBARVQ010000259.1:0-2448 GCF_049646345.1 Albidovulum sp.
AATGACCGGTTGGTGCGGTGGGCTGCGTCCTGCCGAAGGCGGGCAACCAGAACGCCTGACCCACATGTAGGATTGCGATTGGGGGCTGCGCCCTTTCTCCTTGAGAACCTGCACCGTTGTCTCGTCCATCTGGATAATATCGTGAGCCATCTGTGCGGCATTCATCTTGGCGATGAGCGGCTCAATCAGGTCACCGCAACGGATCATCCAGTACGCCATCGTTGCGCGCAGCAGCACAACGCCGATCCGCGGAAACATCTTTTCCAGGCGATAGAGCGGCAGGCCATCGCAGAACTTGGACGTCGCGATGTAGGCCAGCAGGCCGGCAGAGGCATTCGACTTCGGGATCGGTTGTGGCGGCATCGGCGCCGTTATTACCGTCGGGCCGTCATCGTCCGTTCCCTCGCAGGCGCGGCAGGCGTATTTGAAGCGCGCGTGTTGCAAGACCTGGATCTTGGCCGGGATGATGTCGAGTTGCTCAGAGACTTCTTCGCCGATTTTGGTTTTGCGGCAACCACAGGCGCAGAGCTTGGCAGCCTCGGCAATGTCGTGCTCAACGCGCGTGCGTGGAAGATGATCCGGTAGCGGCTTGCGGCCCGGCTTTTTGCGCGTGTGCTCGGGAACGACGGTCGTCTCGTCAGAGGCTGTCGCTTCGGGGCTGGCGTCGTCACACGATGCCTGCTCAGCTTCGTTAAACAGGCCGAGTTGATCGTCATCGGATTTTTCCGAGCTGGTGCCGAACCGTTTCTGCGACGCAAGCCGCAGCTTCTCTTCGAGCAGCGCAATGTGCTGCTTGAGGGAATGGTTTTCCTGAAGAAGATCGGCAACCGATAGCGTCATGCCGGCGATTTTATATGATTTGGTCGCCGCCAACCCATCGGAAACGGCACGATCTACAGCACCGTTCGATAACATAAGGAGCGGTGTGGCCGCATGGCCGCAAGATCGTAACCGTCGAGCAGCCAATTGAGCTGCTGGCCATCCAACACAATCGTGGACGTGCCACTTGCACCGGTTGTGCCGCATGATCCGCGCGCCGGGTCAGCAGAGTTGACCTGATTGGCCGGCGGCGGCGCGCCAGTAAGATGCTCCGGCCACTTGAAGTGCTCCTTCTCGAGCTGCTTCTGCCACAGGCAAAAACCCGAACGCTCCCAGTAAAGGATCTTGACCTTGTCGCGCTTTTTGTTCGTGAACACGAACAACTGACCCGAAAACGGATCGCTGGACAGCTGGTCTTCGACCAGGATGGAAAGACCGTTGATGCCCTTGCGAAAGTCGACCGGGTCGCGCGCCAGCCAAACGGTGTCGAGATCGTTCGCAGGCCGCATCATGAACGCGAACCATCGCTTGCCGGCACCGCCATCGCAGCCCCGATCAAGCGGCCAAGCGCCTCCGGCGAAACGCCCGCCGGCACCTCGATCGTGATGCCGTTGGAAAGTGAAATGCGCGCGCTTGGCCTGGATGTCGTATCAGGCTCGGGCGAAGCTGAAAACGTGATGGGCGCAAACGCGTTGCCACCCGTTGATGAGGGCGCTCCTGAGAGCAATCCGCGCTTCTTCAACTGCCCTTTCCAGCAATAAAAGCTTTGCAGACTGAGCCCGTGCCGCTCCGCGTAGGCCCTCATCGAGCCACCACCTGCCGCACACGCCTCGACGTGCTCAAGCCAATACTGTCCAGTCGATGTCAATCCACGATCCGCCATGCACGACAATGTGCACGATCTCCCGCGCCACGGAAGAAGGGGAAGATTGATCGCTTACCATTGGCCAGCGTCACCCGCGCCGCGCACATTGTCGGCTGCTGCTGGTTCCCGGATGGCCGCGACACGACCTGCGCGCGGATCAACGGCGAAAGAGCAGACGGCGGCGGTTGATCAATGTCATTCGACTTCGCCCGATTATGGGCCAGCACGCCAAGCTGCTTCAGCTGGCTCTTCCAGACATAGAAACGCTGCACATCAAGCCCGTGCCGGTCCGCATATGCGCGCATCGACACCCCGGACGCCGTACAATCGTCAACATGCTTCAGCCAGATATGCTGCTTCTCCGTCAATCCCCGCCCAGCCATAACCACCCCGCATCATTGCCAACACCGTCAGCCTCGCAGGAAATGAAGGGCGCCGGTAGAAGTGGTTGTTCGATCGCTTACGGAAGAAAAGCATGGCTGTTCGCCGACACACCCGCCGGCGCCGAAGCGTCTGCCCGCCTCTACAGCCTCATCGAAACCGCCAAGGCAAACGGCCTGGAGCCTTACGCCTATCTCGCCCACGTATTCGCTGACCTGCCCGCCGCCATTGCCGCGACAGATGACGCGGCAATCGAAAAACTTCTGCCCTGGAACATCGCCGCAACCGACGCCTAGCGTCGGCCACCAAGGGCAGTGATGTCAATCCCGGGAACGATCACCAGGAGATTGAGCGCTTACCCTTCAATTGTGAAATTGACCAAG
>NZ_JBARVQ010000260.1:0-5666 GCF_049646345.1 Albidovulum sp.
CCAACCCCAACTGCTCGACCGCGCAGATGGTGGTGGCGCTCAAGCCGCTGCACGACCGCGCCCGGATCAAGCGGGTGGTGGTCTCGACCTACCAGTCGGTCTCGGGCGCCGGCAAGGCGGGCATCGACGAGCTCTGGGACCAGACCAAGGCGGTCTACAACCCGGTCAAGGATGTGCCGCCTTCGAAGTTCACCAAGCAGATCGCCTTCAACGTCATCCCGCATATCGACGTTTTCCTGGACTCGGGCGAGACCAAGGAAGAATGGAAGATGGTCGCCGAGACCAAGAAGATCCTTGATAAATCGATCAAGGTCACCGCGACCTGTGTGCGCGTCCCGGTCTTTGTCGGCCATTCCGAGGCGGTGAATATCGAGTTTGAGGACTTTCTCGACGAAGACGAGGCCCGCGACATCCTGCGCGAGGCGCCGGGCATCATGGTCGTCGACAAGCGCGAGGATGGCGGCTACGTCACCCCGGTCGAATGCGTCGGCGACTACGCCACCTTCATCAGCCGTATCCGCCAGGACAGCACGATCGAGAACGGGCTGAACCTCTGGTGCGTGTCCGACAACCTGAGAAAAGGTGCCGCACTGAACGCCGTGCAGATCGCCGAGACCCTGGGCAATCGCTGCCTGAAGAAGGGCTGAAACCACATCCATTTTCTGGCGAGGGGCATCCATAGGGGTGCCCCTTGTCTTTTGGGGGGACACAACCGAGTGTTGTGCGGCAATCAGCCGAGGTAGACCATGCGACTTTTCCTTATTCCCCTGATGTTTCTTCCTGCGGTGGCAACCGCCGAGACTTTCGAAGTCTCGGCCCCACCCCGGTCGGTCACGCTCTTTCCCCAAGGTGCGCGGGTCGAACGCAATGTGGCCTTCTCGGCGTCAGCCGGTGAACACCGGATCATCATCCCCGGCCTGCCGGAAGACCTCTATATCGATGCGGTCAGGCTTGCCGCGCCCGAGGGGGTCATCATCGGGACCAGCAGCCTTGCACGTGACCGTTTGCCCGTGACTGGCGACGGTAAATCGGATGCGGTTCTGGCCGCCGAGGCGGAGGTGGAGCGGCTGGAAGAGGTGGTCGCCCTGCGCGACGATGCCATCGCGGCGATCCGGCTTCGGACCGAGGCGTCAGAAGCACAGATCGCCTATCTGACGAGGCTGGGCATGGGCGAAGGTGCTGCGCCGACGGCTGAAGACATGCGGGCAACGGCAGAGATGATCGGGGCCGAGGTGGCATCGGCGCGGCAAGCCGCAATAATGGCGGCCACGGAAGTCCGCGCCGCCGAAAGGGCGCGCGAGGATGATAGCGAAGCGTTGGACGATGCCCGTCAGACGCTCGCCGCGCTCACGTCGGGCGAGGATGTTGGTACGGTCCTGACCATCACCGTCTTTAAGGAGACGGATGGCGAGACGAGCATTGATCTTACGACCTACACCGAAGCAGGAAGCTGGTTTCCGGCCTATGATATGTTTCTGTCCCTCGGCGATACACCTGATCTGAGGATAGACCGGGGGGCGATGGTGTCGCAGAGCAGTGGCGAAGACTGGACCGGTGTCGATCTGACCCTTTCCACCGCGCGGGCCGCAGATGAAACATCGCCCCGCGATCTGTGGCCGCGTCTGGTCGCCATGGAAAGCGAAGAGGAACGACGCAAATTGAGGTCGGTTGATGTGGCCGAATCGGAGTCGCTTGCCGACTTCGCCATCGTGATGGAGGAACCGGTCATGGAGGCTTCGTCCAGATACGTCTCGGCCGCCGAGCTGCAACGGGTGGGCGATACGGTGACCTATCACTATCCGCACCCTGTCGATCTGCGCACAGGAGCCGATGACGTCCGCATCGGCCTAGACCGGTTGGCGCTGGTCCCCGAGCTATTTGCCAAGGCCGTCCCGCAAATCCACGAAACCGGCTACCTGATGGCGGGGATCACCAACAATACGGGTGAAATCATCCTGCCGGGTACGGCGATCTTCCATGTCGACGGTGCCTTGAGGGGGACAGGATCTATACCGCTCGTCGCAGCAGGGGATGAAGTGGATGTTGGCTTTGGCGCGATCGATGGGCTGAAACTCACGCGCACCGTACCAGATCGCAGTGCGGGTGACCGGGGGTTCCTGAGCGGATCGAACGCGCTTGAGGAAGTGGCCGTGATAGAGGTTCGCAACCTCACCGACAGGGAATGGCCGGTTCGGCTCTATGATCAGGTGCCATACTCGGAACAGGACGACCTTAAGGTCACCTACACGGCCGAGCCGCGGGTCACCGTCGAAGGCGAAGACGGCAGGCGCGGGGTCCTGCGCTGGGATATCAGCGTTCCGGCCGGCGAGGCGCGCGAGATACGACTGGAGCAGAACCTGTCCTGGCCGTCAGGCATGGTCCTGCGCTAAAGACTTTCGAAGGGGTAGTGTCAGCTCTGCCCCTTCGCGTCCAGCGCGGCGCGGAGGTCGATGGCCTCTTCGCAGGCGCCGCAGATCGCGCCGATCAGTTTCAGGTTCTGCCGGGCGCGGTCGTAGTCGCCGGTCTCAACAAACATTTCGCCCTGATATTCCAGCGCGCCGATATGTTTCGGGTTCACCTTGAGTGCGGCGTCGTAATAACGCGCGGCCTCGCTCAGCCGGTTCATCTTGCGGTTGGAATAGCCCATCAGGTTCAGCGCATCGGCATTGCGCGGCTCTTGCTTCACGACGGCTGCCAGCATTTTCAGCGCTTCGGGGTACTGGCCCGCATCGACAGCGGCCTGTGCGGCGTCCATCCCTGACGGCGCTGCGGCGGCGCTGCTGCTGTTGTCGTTGCTGCCTGCGGCCAGAGCAAGGGACGGAGCCGCGAGAGTGATTGTAAGCGCGAGAGCGAGGATATGTGTCAGCCGGATTGTCGGGATCATGGCGCAGGCCTCCTGTTGCCGTGCCCCGATCATAGCACAGTCGCAGGCATTCTCTATGCACGATCCGGAGCACCGACGGGGAATGGCGGGGTCAGGCCGCAGAGGGTGGCGGGGCCAGCCGCGCCCGCCTTGCACCGCTGAAATCGCCCGGGAATGTCGCGCCAAATTTGAGGACAAGCCCGGCCAGACTATAGCCCAGATCCTCGATACTCAGGATCGCCCGGTCGCGCGGCCATGTATGGATGGCAAGACCGCCCCCGGCCGCGCGCCGCAGGACATATCCCCGGGCTCTGAGGCGCCGTTGCAGGTCCAGCCAGTCGGCGGAGTGGTGGATCGCCTGACGGATCAGCTCCTCTTGCCCGTCCGACCGGGCGGGTACCTCCGACAGAACCACCCGCAGGACGGCGTTGAGATAGTCCGAGGGCCTGCAACCTGCCGCGTCGGCGGCATTGCCGAGGGCGGCGAGGACATCGTCGGGAAGATCGACGGATATGGACTGCATATGTGTCATGCATCCAGCTTCACCGAATCTGGTTAACAGAAGGTTGAGCGCTGCAAGCGGTCAGAACCGCTCGGCCCTGAGCACCTGGCAATCGGTGACCGAGACGACGCCGATATGGCGCTCCACCACCTTGAAGGCGGCATCGAGCAGGTGGTCCACACGCTCGGGCCGCACGATGCAGACTACCGCAACCATGCCGCCCGCAACCGAGACCTGGCCATCGCGGCTCCACTGACCGGACCGGCCGGACCCGCCGAGCACCGGCAGGATCGTGAACCCGGTGACCCCCGCCGCGACAATGGCGTCGGTCAGACGGTGCTCAAGCGGGGCTTCGATAATGATTTCAACGCGTTTTGCGTTATGGGTCTGCATGGTCAGCCTCCGGTCATGTACCCGGCCACAGCCACGTAAAGCGGGATGCCGAGTGCGAGGTTGAAGGGGAAGGTGATGCCCAGAGACAGCGTCAGGTAGATTGCCGGATTGGCCTCGGGCAGGGCCACCCGCATTGCTGCCGGCACGGCGATGTAGGACGCAGAGGCGGCAAGCGTCATGAAGAGTGCGGTGCCGCCGGTGGAAAAGCCCAGCATCATGGCGACGGGCAGGGCCATGGCCGCACCGATCATTGGCATGAGGCCCGCAAAAATGACGGCACCGGTCGAGAGAAGCCCGCGCGACTGCTTCAGACCTCGCCCCGCGACCAGCCCCATATCCAGCAAGAAGAGGCAAAGAACCCCCTTGAAGGGCGAGACGATGAAGCTTTCGATTTCGGCCATGCCGCGTTCGCCGGTGATGGCGCCGATCAGGAAAGCGCCGATCAGAAGCACGATCGAGCCGTTCAGCAGCACTTCGCGCCAAAGCTCCGCATCCATCTTCACGCCCGAGCCGCCGCGCGCGGCAAGCCAGAGCGCCGCGACAATGGCGGGGGCCTCCATCGCGGCGGCAACGGCGACCATATAGCCCTCATAATCCATGCCCCGGCTGGTCAGGATCGCGGTCGCCGAGACGAAGGTGACAATTGAGATGGAGCCGTAATGCCCCGCGACCGCAGCGGCATCGATGCGCGACATCTGGGTCAGCGCACGCAGCAGGGCGAAGGCCACAAGCGGGATGGCGAAGCTGAGGGCGATCCCGGCCACAAGGGCAAGACCAAGCCGTGCATCCAGCCCATGCGCGGCGACACTGACGCCGCCTTTGAAGCCGATGGCGAAAAGCAGGTAGATCGACAACGCTTTGGCGGCGGCCTCGGGCACCGAAAGGCTCGATCGCGCCAGTGCGGCGGCCAGGCCAAGCGCAAAGCTCAGGATGATCGGGGACAAGAGGTTCTGTCCCATGACCGAAAGTATCGCGTCCAATGTCACCGTCCCCTGTCACATTCGGGCGTAGATAGTCGGACCAGTGCCGGAGACAAGTGCCAACCGGCGGTCGGGTTGAAACATAATTGCCGCCGATCCTTTCGTCAGATCGCGAGGAAACGCCCGCTCGCCGGATCGAACTGCTCCAACCCGCCTTCGCCGATGTCGTTCCAGAGACCGTGCAGGCTGATCTCGCCCGCCTCGACAGCAGACCGGACAAAGGGAAAGGTCATGAGATTTTCAAGGCTGACCAGAACCGCCTGCTTTTCCAGCGCCGTCAGACGCTCGGCCTCGGGCAGGTCCTTGATCCGCTCATAGCCCGGGCGCAGGATGTCCATCCAGCGCCCGACAAAGCTCGTCTTTTCCTCCAGTGCCGGGGCATTGCCCGAACACATGTCATGGCAGCCCTTGACCCCGCCGCAATAGGAATGACCGACGATGATCACATGCGCTACCTTCAGCGCGGTCACCGCGAATTCCAGCGCCGCCGATGTGCCGTGCGGCTCTCCATCGGGCTCATAAGGTGGTACCAGATTGGCGACATTGCGGTGGATGAAAAACTCGCCCTGATCGGCGCCGAAGATCGAGGTGACATGGACCCGGCTGTCACAGCAGGAGATAACCATGGCGCGCGGGCGCTGGCCCTCTTCGGCCAGTCGCCGGTACCATGACTGGTTTTCCTGCCAGGTCGTGGCCTTCCAGCCATGATAGCGTTGCACCAGGTAGCTGGGCAGCGGTTTCGCGTGATCCATGTCCCTCGCCTCGCAATTGGTTCCGCCTGACATAGCGACGAGACATTTCAAATTCGAGGGGTTTTCTGCCCGGTGGCAAGATTTTCTTGATGGGTAGGGTGCATTGTGGCGCCACGCGTGGGGCGTGACGTCGGAGGGTGAGCGGTGGCAAAACTTGCTGTTTTGCGGCATGAGGA
>NZ_JBARVQ010000261.1:0-2684 GCF_049646345.1 Albidovulum sp.
TGCAAGAGGTCGTCTGGGCCTGGGACCAGATCAAGGACAGCCGCAACTTCCGCGATTGAGTGCGCAGCACGGCATTGCGCCCTGCTCCGTAACTGGCGCGGGGGGCAACGAATGCGTCCCGGGCTCAGGCCCGGCGTGCTTGTATCGCCCTGATTTATTCCAGCCGTGGGTGCCTCAACAGGCTATAGCGTTTCGAGTTTTGGTTGATGAGGCAAGCATCAGAGTTCGGGCGAAAAAGGTTCGAATTCTGCTTTACTGAAAACCCGAAACGCTGCCGCGCCCTGCCTTTCAGAGCTTGGATAGTTTGGATTGCAACTCAGCAAGTTGCTTTTTGATCGCTTCCAGATCCTCGCCAACCTTGGACTTGGCCTTCGGCTTCTCGTCCGGCTTGTCCTCGGGGGCCGAGCCCGAAGATCCCGGAAAACCGCCCATGATGGATTGAAGGAAGGCTTGCTGCTGACGCTGCAACGCATCAAAACCCGGCATCGAGGCCATGGGATTGGGGAAGGTCGACAGGTTTTCCAGCATTTTCGACTGGCCCTCGCGCAGCATTTCGAAACTGGCGGCCAGAAACTGCGGCACCACGCTTTGCGCGTTGGTCGTATAGCTTCGCACCAGATCGGTCAGCACGTCGATCGGCAGCACGCTTTCACCGCGGCTTTCATGCTCGGCGATGATCTGCAAAAGGTACTGTCGCGTCAGGTCGTCGCCGGACTTCAGGTCGACGATCTGCACCTCGCGCCCGTCGCGGATGAACGCGGCAATATCTTCCAGCGTCACGTAATCGCTGGTTTCCGTGTTGTAGAGCCGCCGACTGGCATAGCGCTTGATCAACAGCGGCTTGGCGACATCGGCCATCAGCCATCCTCCCCAGGAACGTTCTTTTGCATTGCAGCGAGATTAAGCCGCACGGCAGAAAACACAACAAAAGAAAAGGCATGCCCAAGCGTCATGTTGGTCTGCTGCCAGGGCTGATCGAAGGTTGACACCATTGCATCGCAAGCCGGGCGGGTGCCTGCGCGTTGGGGAAGTGCAGCGACCATCAGTTAGCGTGCTTTACGCCAACAAAGTCCCTTTTTGGTCATGCAAAGCACGCGACCGCATAAGCGCCGGCACGGCGCGCGTCGCGCTTAGTTCCTGGCCAAGGGTATATCCGCCAAGGCACAGTTCGGCTCAAAACGAAACCGCGCGCCCAAGCCCATCTTTGCTTGCGCCGCCCTGCCAATCGCTGTCACATGACCGCCATGGCGCGCCTCTACACACAGAACCCAGTAGCTCTCGGCGTCCTCTGTGCGCTGGGGGCTGCCGTCCTTTTTTCACTCAACGATGTGACGATCAAGTTCCTCAGCGGCGATTATGCCTTGCATCAGGTCGTACTGATCCGTTCCCTGATCGCGATCAGTCTGCTGATGGCGGTCTTCGTGCCGCTACAGGGCGGCTATGCCAGCCTGCGGACCCGGCGGCTTGGCATGCATGTGATCCGGGGGCTTTGCGTTGTCACCGCAAATATGTGCTTTTTCGCCGCTCTTGCCGCCATGCCCATTGCCGAGGCCGTGGCGATCTTTTTCGTCAGCCCGCTTCTGATCACCGTCTTTTCGGTCTTCTTTCTGCGCGAAACCGTCGGGCCCTGTCGCTGGGTCGCGGTCGCGTTCGGCCTTGTCGGTGTCCTCGTCATGCTGCGCCCGGGCAGCGAGGCGTTTCGGCCCATCGCGCTTCTGCCGCTGCTGTCGGCCGCCGCCTATGCGATGTTGCATATCCTGACCCGCAAGATCGGCGGCACCGAACGCGCCACGACGATGGCGGTTTATATTCAGGCGATGTTCATCCTTGTCTCGGGCACGATGGGGCTCATATTCGGCGACGGGGCATGGGCGGGGTCTGGCCATGCCTCGGTCGAGTTTCTGATGCGCGCATGGGTCTGGCCTGCGCCGGGGGACTGGTGGCTTCTGGTGCTTCTTGGTCTTTCGAACGGCACCGCCGGGGTGCTGATCAGTCAGGCCTACAGGCTGGGTGAGGCCGCACTCGTTGCCCCCTTCGAATATATCTCGATGCCGATGGCGGTCTTCTGGGGCATCGTGGTCTTTTCCGAATGGCCCGATGCCTATGCGATCCTCGGCATCGGCCTGATCATCGGCGGCGGGCTTTACATGCTCTACCGCGAAACCCGGGTGCTGGACTTGCCGGAATATCCCCGCGCCCGCCGCTGATCGGGGCTTTCCTTCGCCGCAGGGGCCGCTAATCTTCTACGCCGAAGCTACAGGATTTAGCGAATGGCACGACCCGAGGCAGTGATCTTCGATATCGGCAGGGTGCTGATCGGCTGGAACCCTGAAGGGTTCTACGACCGGCTGATGCCGCGCACCGATCGCGAACGCATGTTCGCTGAGACCGGGATAGAGGCGATGAATCTGTCCATCGACCGGGGTGCACCGTTCCGTGAAACCATCCTCGCACTGGCTGATCGGCACTCCGAATGGGCCGACATGATCGTGAAATGGCACGACAACTGGACCGAGATGGCCGGGCCCGTCATCCCGCAGTCGGTGCGGCTTCTCCGGGCGCTGAAAGCGCGCGGCGTGCCAGTCTTCGCGCTGACGAATTTCGGGGCGGAGACGTTCGAGATCGCAAAGACCCCCTATCCCTTCTTTGATGAATTCGACCGGGCCTATGTCTCGGCGCATCTC
>NZ_JBARVQ010000262.1:0-8854 GCF_049646345.1 Albidovulum sp.
ACCTCATGCAGAATGCAGATGCGATCGCCGCGTTCTTGCACGGAGAAGCCCAACCGACCAGTAAGGTCGTAACACGTGTCGAACCGACGGTCGGGACACTTGCCCCGGTTGCCGCTTCGACCATGGCCGCTGTGCCGGGTCTTGCATCGAACAGCACGACAGCCATCAACGATACCCGCTTGCAGATCTTTCCGGACTTTCCGACTGCGGAACCGGTGGCTTTTTCAGATGAAAGGTTTCTGGCCAAACGCATCGACATGCTCGGCCTTGAGGCTGCAAGCCCCAATGTTGCGCCCAATGGCGGGGCCGAGGTTTTCGGTTTCAGCTGTGGCGAAAGCGCCATGCGCGTCGAGGCGCGGGCCTTGGCCATGCTGCATGCGGTCGTGACCGCGCCATGCCATCCGAATGAGCGGGTCGTCTTTCACCATTCCGGTCTGGCATTCGCAATGATGACAGATGCGACTGGTGTCGTTGACGTCATGCTGCCCGCGTTGACGCCGAAAGGTGAAATCACTGCGGTTCTTGTTGGTGATGCGCCGCTGTCAGGGCGGGCTGATGTCACAGAGCTTGGTAACCTCACACGGATTGCGGTTCAGTCCGGACGTGTTCCCGGCCTGAAAATTCAAGACGCATCACAGCAGGGCAGCTTTCTGACCACCCTTGGTGACCCGGCGCTGGCCGATCCTCTTCTGGCCGAGGTGTATTCGGTGCCAAACAGGGGTGAGCAAGCCGCGCCGCGGCTTGAAGCCACGGTGTTGGCGTCAAATTGCGGGCGGACCATATCGGCCCAAAGCTTTTGGACGACCGCCAATGGCGCGGCCCCTGCAAGCATGCTGATCAAGCTGGTGATGCCAGAATGTGACGGGATCGGCGATGTGGTGGTGATGCCCCTCGATCAGGCCTCCACCGCACGGGTCGCGGCGGCGGATTAAGTGTTCGGTCCCTCGGTGTGGTCTTAAGCTGCCATTGATTGAGGAAACGAACACTCGACTTGCCCCGTTCTGCACGGGAGAGCCACGACCACGCGCGCCGGGGATGCGCAGACGGGGTCGAAGAAAGTCCGCTCCCCGGCGCACTTACGGGGAATACGTGTTCTTTTTCCTGCTCATGATGCTCCATCCTACTCAAGGGGTGGAGCATCCGGCAAACCCGGCGCGGTTCACTTTGACGGCTTCCCGGCGGTTTTCATGGGTTCGTATTGTGCCTTCAGATCCGGATTGTACCGGGTCGCGAACCACCACGATGTGCGCGCGCGTTCTCAGTAATGCGTCCGCGCGGCGTGACGGTCGGGGTAGTCGAGATGTGGCGTCGCACCGAACTGATTGAGGTGCAAGGCCCCGTCATGGACGGCGAAGCGGTGCACAGAGGTGTTCATCACCTTCAGGAACATTCGTGCCTTCATCACCGCCTCAAGCCCTAAGGCCAGCGCCACCAAAGTGGCGATCACCCCGGTTGAGGTGACAAGGACCGCCCCTGGCCCGCCCTGTGCGGCATCCTCCACCGCGCCGGACACGCGGGCGATGAACCCTTCATAACTTTCGTGATCCGGCCCGGCATCGCCGACTCGCCAAAGCTGCAACACCTGCGGCACATGGGCGGCAAATTCCTCGGGCCCATTCGGGAATGGAATGCCATGGCTGTCCTGAAGCGCGTGCGAGAGGGCGAAGTAATCAAGCTCATTCAGCCGCTCGTCGAGCGCATGGGGCCGTGCGTCGAGGTTCAGCGCCTCGGCGGTTTCGCGCTGTCGCCTCAGCGTGCCGGAGATTACCCGGTCGAAGCTGCCGGTCAGTTGCAGATGCTCGCCCAGCCAGGCGGCCTGCTGCTGGCCGAGTGGCGACAGCCGGTCATAGTCGATTTCAGTGCGGGCGCCGGAATTGGCCTGCCCGTGGCGGATCAAAATCAGTTCTGTCATGGCGCCTGTTTGTCAGCCCCAGCGCACCTCGCCAAGGAAAATATACCCCGCCCCGTAAATCGTCTTGATCAGGCGTGGATTCTTCGGATCTTCGCCAAGCTTGGTGCGCAGCCGCGAGATGCGCACATCCATCGCCCGGTCAAAACTTTCACCCGCAGCCCCCCCCAGACTTTCCTGCATCTGCGCGCGGGAAATCAGCCGTTTCGGGCTGTCGAGGAAAAGTCGCAACACCTCGCCCTCGGCATGGGAGAAGGGGGTTTCGTCGCCTGTCTTGTTCACCAGAAGATAGCGGTCGAAATCCGCCGTCCAGCCCGCGAAGGCGGCAATGGTGGCGCTGCGTTCCGGCCCCGCGCGGCCCTTCCTCAGACGCGCGCGAATGCGGGCCACGACCTCTGCCGGGTCGAAGGGCTTGATGATGTAGTCGTCAGCGCCCAGTTCCAGCCCCGTCACCCGGTCCTGCACCTGTGCCCTGCCCGAGATGATGATGATCGCGGCGCCGGATTCCAGCGCCAACCGATGGACCAGCGCCAGCCCGTCGCGGTCGGGCAGGCCGAGATCGACGAGGCAGACATCGGGCGTCACCCGCTTCAGCGCCGCCTCGAATTCCGTCGCCCTTGCATAGCACGAGGTGCGGAACCCGGCCTCTTCCAAAGCCGCCGCCAGCATACGGCGGATTTCCGGTTCGTCGTCGAGAATGGCGACATGGGGGCGGGGATCGGTCATGCGGCCTCGCGTCTGGAAAGGAAGGCCGCAAGCTCGGCCCCGGTGAAGGGTTTGGTCAGGACCGGGATCGTCCCGGCCCGCGCCCGCTCGGGATCGCCTGGCGGCAGAGAGGTCATCAGCATCAACTGCGCCTCGTGCCCCGCTGTGGCCAGTCCCTGCAGGAAGTCGACGCCGCTTTGCTCGCCCGCAAGGCCGATATCCGACAGGATCAGGCCCAGCCACGGCAGCTCGGCAAGGTCCGCCGCTTCCTCGGCACTCGCGGCCTCGATCACATTGTGGCCAAGGCCGCGCAGCATCTCGCGTACATCGGTACGGATCTCTTCGGTGTCCTCCACCAAGAGCACCAGCATCGGTTCCACTGGGGCTGCATCGGCGGAACGGAGCGGCAGGCGCAGGGTCACCTTCGCCCCGCCCTCGGGCCGGTTGGCAAGCTTCACCGTGCCGCCCATCAGCTTGATGTGGTCATAGACCATCGAAAGGCCGAGGCCGGAACCTTCGCCGCCCTTGGTGGTGAAGAACGGGTCAAGCCCCTGGTCCAAAGCCTTCTCGGAAAAACCGGGGCCGGTATCGGCGACGCTGATTTCCAGCCAGGTATCGCGCACCGGCCGCGCCGTCAGCGTGATCCGCCCGGATCCCGGCGCCAGTGCGTCGCGGGCATTGAGGATGAGGTTGAGAAGCGCGTCCAGCAGCGATCCCGCATCAAGAAGGATCGGCTGTTTCAGATCCCCCGTAAGGATGTCGAGGCCGACGCCTTCCGGCAAGGACGGCCCCGCCATGACCCGCAATTCTTCCAGCAGGGTTGGAATATCCGTGGGCGTGGGGCGGATTTCCCGCGGGCCGGAAATCGCGGCGATCCGGTCCAGCAAAGTGCCGCCGCGCCGCGCGGCGGCCAGCGTGGCGCGGGACAGCTCTGCCGCCTCATCCGGCAGGTCCGCCATCCGCTCAACCCGGCCCTGAAGGCCAAGGATGATGGTCAGGAGATTGGCGAAATCATGGGCGAGACCTGAGGTGAGCTGCGCGGCGAGTTCGCGTTTCGCGGTCTGGCTCAGCGCGGCCCGCGCCTGCGCCTCTTCGGTCACATCCATCGACAGAACATAGACACCCTGCACCGCGCCCGCGCCATCCCGGTCCGGGGTCAGGGCAAGGCGGATGCGGCGGCCCGAGGCGTCATGAGTGAATTCAAAAACACTTTCCTCGCCGCCAAGCGCCTTTCTCAATCCCGGTTCGATCCGGGCGAAGGTTTCGGCGCCCAAAGCCTCGGAGACCGGGCGGCCGACGATGTCGGACAGGCTGCCGGGCATCACCGAAGAGAGGCGCCGGTTGGAATAGCTGTAGATCAGGTCTGGCCCCACATGGGCGATATGGGCGGGCATCATCTCGGTCACCAGCCTTGTGCGCGCCTCCATCTCGGTCAGTTCGCGCTTGGCCTCTTCCAGCGCGGCATTGGTCGCGGCCAGTTGCCGGTTGGTCTGGGCCAGTCGTTCGGCATGGGCCAGAACCTCCTCCGACAATTCCTCGGACCGGCCGCGCAGAAGCGCTTCCTGCGCCTTGATCCCGGTGATGTCGGTATAGACCGTGACCCAACCACCCTGCTGCAGGGGCGAGCCTTCGACCGAGATCATGCGGCCATTCGCGCGGGTCCGCTCCATGTAGTGCGGCTGAAAGGCGCGGGCCTGCTCAACACGTATGCGCACGGCCTCATCCGCATCATCCACCTCGCCATATTCGCCGCGTTCGACCAGAAAGCGGATCGTCGCCTCGAAGGGCGCGCCGGGGGTTACCAACTCTTCCGGCAGGCCGAACATTTCCTGAAACCGTCGGTTGCAGACGGCCAGCCGCAGGTCCCGGTCATAGATCGACAAAGCCTGCTGAATGAGGTTCAGCCCGGCTTGCGTCAGTTTGGCGCGGCTGTCGGCCCTCTCCATCGGCAAAGGCTCCTTTCTGCCTATCGCTAGCACCCAAGGGGCGGGGCCGGAAAGGGGCAAGCGGGCGCTGTTACAATTCGTAAGGATTGGGAAAAAGTCCCGAAACCTTTGAAGAAGAGCCTCTTGCCGGAACCGCCATGGTGGGGAACACTCGCCCTAAAGGCGATGAGGCGTCGCAATGACGGCGCGGGGGAGGACAAGGTGGCGATGGACAAAGCGGCCGAATTGCAGTCGATCCCGGCCCTTCTGGCCCGGAACGCGGCGAAATGGGGGGCGCTGCCCGCCTTCCGCGAAAAGGAATTCGGCATCTGGCAAAGCCGGAGCTGGGCCGAAACGCAGACCGAGATCAGGGCGATGGCGCTCGGCTTCCTTTCGCTGGGGCTGGAACGCGGCGATCATGTCGCGATCATTGGCCGCAACCGGCCCGCGCTTTACTGGTCGATCGTGGCCGCGCAGATGTGTGGCGCAGTGCCGGTGCCGCTGTATCAGGACGCAGTCGCCGAAGAGATGGCCTATGTGCTGGAACATTGCGGCGCACGCTTTGTCGTCTGCGGCGATCAGGAACAGGTCGACAAGGTGCTGGAGGTGCAGGAAAGCCTTGGTGGCAAGGGCACGAAGCTGCACCACATCGCCTATCTCGACAAGCGCGGCATGCGGAAATACGGCCACAGCCACATGAACGCGCTGGCCGATATCGCATCCGAGGGGCGCGCGGCGGAGCAGCGCCTTGGACCCGAACTCGTCAAGCGCATCGCCGAGCTGACCTATGACAGCACCTGCGTGATGCTTTATACTTCGGGCACGACGGGCAAGCCCAAGGGCGTGGTCCTTTCGAACCGCAATATCATCGAGACGGCCAAGAATTCCTCGGAATTCGACCATCTGCGCCATTCGGACGATGTGCTGGCCTATCTGCCGATGGCCTGGGTCGGCGACTTCATCTTTTCGGTCGGGCAGGCCTATTGGACCGGTTTCACCGTCAACTGCCCCGAAAGCGAAAGCACGGTGAAGATCTGCCTGCGCGAGATCGGGCCAAGCTATTACTTCGCGCCGCCCCGGGTGTTCGAAGGACTGCTGACCGATGTGACGATCCGGATGGAGGATGCGGGGCGGTTCAAGCAGTGGCTTTACAAGCACTTCATGGGCGTAGCCCGCCGCGTCGGCCCGGCGCTTCTGGACGGCAAGCCGGTGGGGTTCGGGGATCGTGTTGCTTATTGGCTCGGCGGGATCAGCGTCTATGGGCCGCTGAAGGATTCGCTCGGCCTCGGCCGGTTGCGGGTCGCCTATACGGCGGGCGAGGCGATCGGGCCCGAGATCTTCGATTTCTACCGCGCGCTCGGCATCAACCTGAAACAGCTCTACGGTCAGACCGAAGCTTCGGTCTTCATCACCCAGCAACCCGATGGCGAGGTCCGCTCCGATACGGTCGGTGTGCCCTCACCGGGGGTAGAGGTGAAGATCGGCGAGAATGGCGAGGTTTACTACCGTTCACCGGGTACTTTCGTCGAATACTACAAAAACCCCGAAAGCACCGCCTCGACCAAGGATGCCGAAGGCTGGGTGGCCACGGGCGATGCCGGGTTCTTTGAGGAAGGCACCGGGCATCTCAGGATCATCGACCGCGCCAAGGATGTGGGCAAGATGGCCGATGGCCGCCTCTTCGCGCCGAAATATGTTGAAAACAAACTGAAATTCTACGCGAACATCCTTGAGGCCGTGGTCCTTGGCGCGGGTCGCGACTATTGCACCGCTTTCATCAATATCGACCTGACGGCGGTCGGCAACTGGGCCGAGCGCAACAACATCGCCTATGCCAGCTATCAGGAACTGAGCCAACACCCGGACGTTCTGGAAACCATCGCGGGCCATGTCGAAGAGGTGAACAAATCCGTCGCCGCCGACCCGATGCTGGCCGGTTGTCAGATCCACCGCTTCCTGATCCTGCACAAGGAGCTTGATGCCGATGACGGCGAGATGACCCGGACCCGCAAGGTGCGCCGCAAGGTCATCGAAGAGAAGTTCGCCGACCTGATCGCAGCCTTCTATGGCGGCAAGGACAGCATCTATACCGAGACCGAAGTGACATATGAGGACGGCCGCAAGGGCGCGATCAAGGCCACGCTGACCATCCGCGACGCGAAGATCGTGGCGGGGCAGGAAAGGATGGCGGCGGAATGACTACGCGGGTTGCCCCCCACCCCTATCCCCTCCCCACAAGGGGGAGGGGAAGCGCCGAACCTCTCCGTCCCGCGGCTCCTCCCCCCTCGCGGGGGAGGATGGGAGGGGGGGCACACCGTGCCATTTCGGGAGGAAGGTCATGAAGGACCTGAGCGAAGGTTACACCACGGCTGACGGCCGCAAGATCGGCGGCGTGCTGATGGAGATGAAGAACATCACCCTGCGCTTTGGGGGCGTGGCGGCGATCACCGATATCTCGTTTGATATCCGTGAGGGCGAGATCCGCGCGATCATCGGGCCGAACGGGGCGGGCAAGTCCTCGATGCTCAATGTCATCAGTGGCTTCTATGTGCCGCAGGAGGGCGAGGTCTGGTTCAAGGGCTACAGGCGCGGGCCGATGAAACCCTATCAGGTCGCCCGCCTCGGCATCGCGCGCACCTTCCAGAACATCGCCTTGTTCGACGGGATGTCGGTCTTGGACAATATCATGACCGGGCGGCTGACGATGATGAAATCGGGGCTGATGGCCCAGGCGATGTGGTGGGGCAAGGCCCAGCGTGAGGAGGTCGAACACCGCGAAAAAGTCGAGAAAATCATCGACTTCCTTGAAATTCAGGATATCCGCAAGACACCCGTGGGCCGCCTTCCCTACGGGTTGAAGAAACGGGTCGAACTGGCCCGGGCACTCGCCGCCGAGCCGCGGCTGCTTCTGCTCGACGAACCCATGGCCGGGATGAACGTTGAGGAGAAAGAGGACATGTCCCGCTTCATCCTCGACGTGAATGACGAATTCGGCACCACGATCGCGCTCATCGAGCACGATATGGGTGTGGTCATGGACATCTCTGACCGGGTCGTGGTGATGGATTACGGCAAGAAGATCGGCGACGGCACACCGGGTGAGGTGCGCCAGAATCAGGCTGTCATCGACGCCTATCTGGGGGTCAGCCATGACTGAGCGCATCTGTCCCGCCGCCGTATGGCATCCGTCCCGACACCGTCCCGACACAGGCCCGACGCCGAAGGAGGCCCGCAATGTCTGACCAGCTTCTCTACGCGACCGAGGCGGCACTGAATGGCCTGATGGCGGGGGTGATGTATTCGCTTGTCGCTTTGGGCTTTGTCCTGATCTTCAAGGCCTCCGGCATCTTCAACTATGCGCAGGGCGTGCTGGCACTTTTCGCCGCCCTGACGCTGGTGGGCTTCCAGACCGGACAGGTGCCCTTCGCCCATCTGATCAACGCGGTTTTCGGCACCAATGTGCATCATTTCGGCTGGCACCTGCCCGCCATCGTGGCGATCCTGTTGACCGGTCTGGTGATGATCGGGCTGGCGGTGATCATCGAGCGTTATGTGCTGAAGCACCTCGTCAATCAGGAGCCGATCATCCTGTTCATGGCCACCATTGGCCTTGCCTATTTCCTCGAAGGGTTCGGCGACCTGATGTGGGGGTCCGACATCAAGAAACTGGATGTCGGCCTGCCGCAGGGGATCAACGAGACCATTGACGAGGTGACGTTCAACGCCTTCGGCTACGGCTTCTTCATCGACAATCTCGACATCGTGGCGACGGTGGTGGCGGCGATGCTGGTCCTCTCGCTGACGCTCTTCTCGCAATACACCAAATATGGCCGTGCCCTGCGCGCCGTGGCGGACGACCATCAGGCCGCGCTCTCGGTCGGGATTTCGCTGCGCTTCATCTGGGTCATGGTCTGGTCCATCGCCGGGATCGTGGCCTTGGTCGCAGGCATAATGTGGGGCGCGAAATCGGGCGTTCAATTCTCGCTGTCGCTGATCGCGCTGAAGGCCCTGCCGGTCCTGATGCTGGGCGGCTTCACCTCGATCCCCGGGGCGATCGTTGGAGGGCTGATCATCGGCATGGGCGAGAAGCTTTTCGAGTTCTGGATCGGCCCGCTGATCGGCGGCGCAACCGAAAACTGGTTCGCCTATGTGCTGGCGCTTCTCTTCCTCGTCTTCCGGCCGCAAGGTCTCTTCGGTGAAAAGATTATCGAGAGGGTATGAGCATGTACGATTTTTCTCCGAAAAATCACGCCTCCGGCGGAGGTATTTGGACCAAGCTGAATTTGTGTATTCATCTTGGCGAAAATACCTCGGG
>NZ_JBARVQ010000263.1:0-4795 GCF_049646345.1 Albidovulum sp.
GCTGACCGGGCAGGTTCTCGTTGTCGCGTGATGGCGGGAGGATGCCGGGCCGCTTGGGTTGAGGCGGGGAACGAAAACTTCTATGCCTCCGGCGGGGATATTTGGACCAAGTGGAAGAGCCGGTGACCGAGGACGAGATCGCACAGTTTTTTACCCGGTCATCGGGCGATTACATCTTTGCCCGCTGGGCGCGGCCCATCGTGCCCGTGGTGTTCGGCACCGATGACAAGACGCTCGCGACCGTGAAGGGCGCGGTCGAGGCGGTGGTGACTCTGGCGGGTCACAGGATGGCTGAGACCGATTTCGAACAGGGCGCGAATCTGATGGTCTTCTTCTTCCGCGACTGGCGTGAGTTGCTGGAGGTGCCCGATCTGAACCGGTTGGTCGAGGGGCTGGCGGGGCTGGTCGCCCGGCTGGACGCGGAAGGCGCCAACCAGTACCGTCATTTCCGGTTTGAGGAGACGGGCGCGATCCGGGCCTGCATCGCCTTTATCCGCTTGGATGACAGCCTTGCCGATATGGCGGCCGAGACCATTGCGCTCAGCCTGGCTGCGCAGGTGATCCTGCTTTGGTCGGACACGGCCTTTCACAACCACTCGCCACTGGCGCAGGTGGGCGACAGGGTGATCCTCAGCCCCGATATCGCGGATGTGATCCGCGCCGCCTATAGCCCGGTCCTGCCAGAAGCTACGCGCGATCAAAGCCATGCGCTGCGGCTGGCCGCGCGGATCGGGTGATCCGGCTCTTTCCGTCAGAACACACGTTTGCCAAAGGCGCTCTGTGCGCCTGTGGCGCGCAGTCGGATAAAGCGTGACGCCGCAGGCGTCTCCTTTGGATCAGACCTGTTTGCCCGGGATCAGTTGCCGGTGATCTGCACCTTGCCGACGAGGCGGGCGCCTTTTTCCGAAATCAGCGTCCGGGCGGTGACATCCGCCTTCACATCTGCGGTCTTCACCAGTGACAGTTCGGTGCATTTGATCCGGCCCGATTGCGCGCCCTGGACGGTCACCGTTTCCGCCGAGATCGCACCATCGACCCGTCCGCCGGGATGCACGTCGACCGCGCGGGCCTCGACATCGCCGGTCACCTTGCCCTTCACGTCAACCTCGCCATCCTTGGAGGTGACATTGCCCTCGATGTTCAGGTCTTCTTCGATCACGGAGCGGGTCATGCGGGCATCTTTCGCTTCTGGCGCGGTCCGGGACGGCGCGGATTGTCTTACTTTATGGCTACACCAGCACTGGCCCCCTGCCAAGCCGCTTGGTCGGCAGACCGCTTGTCAGGCACACGACGGAACCGTTAGGGATGAGCCAGGAGCAGCAGAACAGATCATGAGCCACACATTTCCGATCCGCGTCTACTACGAGGATACCGACCTTGCCGGGATCGTCTATTACGCGAACTATCTGAAGTTCATCGAACGCGGTCGCACCGAATGGGTCCGGCATCTTGGCGTCGATCAGGGGCGGTTGAGAGAAGAGGAAGGCATTGTCTTTGCTGTGCGTCGGGTCGAGGCGGACTATCTGCGACCTGCCAGGTTCGACGATGACCTGACCGTGGAAACCCGGGCCGAGGCCGTCACTGGTGCGCGGATCGTACTCTACCAGGCCGTCACGCGGCACGGCGAGGCTCTGTTTCAGGCCACGGTCACACTTGTCTGTCTGACGGATGATGGCCATGCTGCCCGCATTCCGGCGGAAATTCGCCGTCTGCTCGGGGGGGCTTTGCACTGAGGGTGGGCGATGAACGGCCAGCCACGCAGATGTGTTGGCATTCCCACTAAAACCGGGATAGAATCAGTTGTAAGAGAGCCGCAGCAAATGTGGCCCAAACGGCGAGCAGTAACTTATGGAAACCGAAACCCTTGCGATGGCGCAGGAGATGGACTTCTCCTTGCTTGCGCTTTTCTGGCGCGCCTCTTTCGTTGTGCAACTTGTAATGATCATGCTGACGGTGGCCAGTTTCTGGTCCTGGGCGATCATCGTACAGAAATTCATCTCGTACCGGCAGGCGCGGCATGAGGCGTCGATCTTCGACCGCGCCTTCTGGTCGGGCGAGCCGCTGGATGAGCTGTTCGAAAAGATAGGATCGCAGCCTGATGGCGCGAGTGAGAAGATCTTCGCCTCCGGCATGGTCGAATGGCGGCGCTCGCACCGCGAAGGCGGCGAACTGATCGCCGGGGCGCAGGCGCGGATCGACCGGTCGATGGATGTGGCCATCGTCAAAGCGACGGAAAACCTGACGCGCGGGTTGCCTTTCCTTGCGACCGTCGGATCGACTGCCCCCTTCGTCGGCCTTTTCGGCACGGTCTGGGGCATCAAGGTGGCGTTTGAGCAGATCGCGATTTCGCAGAACACGTCACTTGCGGTCGTGGCTCCCGGCATCGCCGAGGCGCTTCTTGCGACCGCGCTCGGTCTTGTAGCGGCGATCCCGGCGGTGATCTTCTACAACAAGCTCTCGACCGACAGCGACCGCATCATCTCGGGCTACGAGGCCTTCGCCGACGAATTCGCCACCATCCTTTCGCGCCAGCTGGACGGCTGATCCGATGGGCGCAGGTGTGATGAAATCGGGCGGTGGCGGCGGACGGCACCGCCGTCGTGGCGGACGTGGCAAGGCTGGCGTGATGAGCGAGATCAACGTCACGCCTTTCGTGGATGTGATGCTGGTGCTTCTGATCATCTTCATGGTGGCGGCCCCGCTGCTGACCGTGGGTGTGCCCCTGGAGCTGCCGAAAACCGCAGCACAGGCCGTGGCGACCGAGCAGGAGGAACCCCTAACCATTTCGGTGCAGGAGGATGGCACGATCTCGATCCAGAACACGCCCACGCCCGAGGGTGAGCTGATCGCCAAGCTGCGCGCTATCGCCGCCGAGCGGACCGATGACAAGCTTTTCCTGCGTGCCGATGGCAAGATCCCCTATGAGCGCGTCGTGCAGGTCATGGGGGCGCTGAATTCCGGCGGCTTTTCCAACATCGTTCTTGTCACCGATGCCGGTGGCCCGAGCTTTGACGGGCAGGCGGGGAACTAGGGCATATGCCCATGGAGAGGTCCGAACGCACAGGTTTGATCGTCTCGGGGGCCGCGCATCTGGGCGCGATCCTCTGGCTCATGCTGGGCGGGATCTTCTTTTCCCACGATCTGCCGCCGCCGGTCGAGACGGCCGAGGTGACGCTGATGTCTGAGGCGGAGTTTGTGGCGATGACGGCAAAGGCGCCGACTGCACCGACAGAAAGTGCTCCGGAGCCGTCGCTGCCTGAACCCGCACCGGTCGAGGAAACACCCCCGGCACCCGAACCGGAAACCCAGCCCGAACCAGCGCAGCCGGTTGAGCCGGAACCGCAGCCCGAACCCGATATAGCGCCGGATGTGACCGAACTGACCCCGCCGGAACCGGAGGTGGAGGACACGGCCCCCACGCCGCCGACCCCGCCGACGGAAATCCCGTTGGAAACGCAGCTGCCAGAACCGCAGCCCGATCCGAAATCCGCGCCCCGCGTCGCGCCCGATCCGACGGATGCGCCCGATGAGAATGCCGATGTGGCACCCGAGGCCGTGGCCGAGACGACGCCGGAACCCGCCGAGGAACCGGTGCCGGAGGAACCCGAAGAGGCCGCCGCACCGCCCGAAAGCGGTCAGGTGCTGGAAACCGAGGCCAACAAGGACCAGACCGACCTGGCCTCAGCCGCGCCGACATCCTCGCCGCGTCCGAAGCCGCGTCCCGAGAGAAAGCCCGACCCGGAACCCGCGCCCGAGCCGGAGCCCGCACCGGAGCCTGAGCCGTCCCAGTCTGAGACAGGCGGGCAATCGCTGGACGATATCCTCAAAGGGGCGGCTGATGAGGCCCCTTCCCCCGGCACCGGCACGGCACCGTCCGGCCCGCCGCTGACCGGCGGCGAGAAGGACGGCTTCCTGCGGCAGGTTTCGCAATGCTGGAACCTCGGCGCGCTGTCGACCGATGCGATGGCAACTAAGGTCACTTTGGCCTTTTCGATGACGCCTGAGGGGTTGCCTGTCAGCAGCAGCATTCGGATGGCCGATTATGAAGGCGGCAGCGAGGCCGCAGCGCAGCAGGCCTATGAGGCCGCCCGCCGGGCGCTGATCAGGTGTCAGGGGCAGGGCTATGCGCTGCCGCCTGAGAAGTACGAGCAATGGCGGGAGATCGAAATGGTCTTCAATCCCGACAATATGAGGCTGAGATGATCCATCCCGCCCGATCCGAGCGACAACACGCCGATCGCTGTAACAATCTGACGGGGACCGGTTGTTCCGCCCTCACCCGTGTCGCAGCTTCCCCCCAAGACAAAGCGAAAGGGAAATTCCCGATGCTCAGGACCTTCATCGCCGCCGCCTTCTGCGGCCTTGCCGTGCCGTTTGCCGCAGCAAGCGAACCCTTGCGGCTGGAACTTGGGACGGGCGTGATCGAACCCCTGCCCTTCGCCACCCCGACCTTTGTCGCCGAAAATCCCGGTGCGGCGGAGATCGCGCAGGCGATCACGCAAGTGGTGGCCGCTGACCTTGCCGGTACCGGTCTTTTCCGGGAAATCCCCTCTTCGGCCTTCATCAGCGGCGTGTCGAGCTTTGACGCGCCGGTCGCCTATGCCGACTGGAAGGCGATCAACGCGCAGGCGCTGGTGACGGGGGCGGTGGCTGCGACCTCGGATGGACGGATCAATGTGAAGTTCCGGCTCTTTGACGTCTTCTCGGACGCCCCCCTTGGGGACGGGTTGCAATTCGGCGGCGGGCAGGGGGACTGGCGGCGGATCGCGCACAAGGTGTCCGACCAGATCTATGC
>NZ_JBARVQ010000264.1:0-1516 GCF_049646345.1 Albidovulum sp.
CCTTTTACCCTGCATGACGGCCCGCCCTATGCCAACGGCCACCTTCATATCGGCCATGCGCTGAACAAGGTCCTGAAGGATATGGTGGTGCGCAGCCAGCAGATGATGGGCAAGGATGCCCGTTACGTGCCGGGCTGGGACTGCCACGGCCTGCCGATCGAATGGAAGATCGAGGAACAGTACCGCAACAAGGGCCTGAACAAGGACGACGTCGATGTCGTCGCCTTCCGTCAGGAATGCCGCAAGTTCGCCGAGGGCTGGATCGATGTGCAGCGCGAGGAGTTCAAGCGTCTGGGTGTCACCGGCAACTGGCCCGATCCGTATCTCACGATGAACTACCACGCCGAGGCGGTGATCGCCGGGGAGTTCCTGACGTTCCTGATGAACGGAGCGCTTTATCAGGGCTCCAAACCCGTGATGTGGTCGCCGGTGGAAAAAACCGCGCTGGCCGAGGCGGAGGTGGAGTATCACGACCATACCAGCCACACGATCTGGGTGCGGTTCCCCGTGGCTTCGGCGTCGGAGTTCAAGGACATGGACGGCTGCATCCGCACCGACCTGTTGCAAACCTCGGTCGTGATCTGGACCACGACGCCCTGGACCATCCCGCAAAACCGTGCGGTCGCCTTCAACCCGACGATCGCCTACGGTCTTTATGAGGTTTCGGCGGTCGGCGAGAATGCCAGCGCCAAGGTAGGCGAAAAGGTCGTCGTGGCTGACAATCTCGCCGAGGCAATCTTCGCTGCGGCGCGGGTCGAGAGTTTCCACAAGCTGCGCGCAGTTCCGGGCGAGGAACTGGCGACGCTTACCCTGTCGCACCCGTTCCGGGGCGTGGAAGGCGCAAACGGCGAATGGGACTACGACGTTCCCATGCTGCCCGGCGATCATGTCACCGATGACGCGGGGACGGGCTTTGTCCATACCGCACCCTCCCACGGCGACGACGACTATCAGCTTGGTCTCAAGCACGGCCTGCCGATGACCTACAACGTCGAACCGGACGGCTCTTACCGCAAGGATCTGCCGATCTTCGGTGGTGAGGCGATCATCCAGTCGGATGGCAAGGATGGCCCCGCCAACGTCTCTGTCATCAAGCAGCTTGCCTATGCCGGCGCCCTGTTCGCAAAGGGTAAGATCAAACACTCCTATCCGCATAGCTGGCGCTCCAAGGCGCCGCTGATCTACCGCAATACGCCGCAATGGTTCGTGGCTATCGACCAGAAGCTTGACGACGGTTTGGGCACTTTTGGCGACACGATCCGCGCCCGCGCGCTGAAATCGATCGACGAGCTGGTTACCTGGACGCCGCAGAACGGTCGCAACCGCCTTCATTCGATGATCGAGGCGCGGCCCGACTGGGTTCTGTCGCGGCAGCGCGCCTGGGGTGTGCCGCTGACCTGCTTTGTCAGGAAGGGCGCGAAGCCGACCGATGCCGATTTCCTGCTGCGCGATCCGGCCGTCAACGCCCGCATCATCGCGGCGTTTGAGGAAGAGGGCGCGGATGTCTGGTACAAGG
>NZ_JBARVQ010000265.1:0-8985 GCF_049646345.1 Albidovulum sp.
ATGCAGCGCCGCGCGCCAGCCTGTCTGCCACCCCCAGCGGCAACGGCACCTCAACGGCGCTCGCCCGCGATCCAGAGGTGGCGCTCGCCCGCTATGCGAGCTTCCCGGCGGTCGTCGAACTCATCCGCGCCAACCGCGATGTGAAGCTGCTCTTGGAGGTCGAAAGCCATATCCGCCTCGTCCACTACGCACCGGGCCGGATCGAGTTCGAACCGACCCCGGACGCACCGCGCGATCTGGCGGCCACATTGGCCCAGCGCCTGCAAAGCTGGACTGGCGTGCGCTGGGGTGTCTCGGTCGTCTCGGAAGGCGGCGCGAAAACCATCGCGGAAGAACGCAACGCCCGCGAAGACGCAGCCCGCGAGAAGGCCAGGGGAAATCCTCTGGTACAGGCGGTTTTCGCGGCCTTCCCCAAGGCCAGCATCACCGCGATCAGAACACCCGACGAGGTTCAGGCTGAAGCGCAGGCGGAGGCCCTGCCCGAGGTCGAGGACGAATGGGACCCGTTCGAGGAAGGCTAGCGCGGTATCGTGGCCCGACCGGACATGAATCTCAGGATTTTGCCGGGACGTTGCGAACACCCGCGACGCCCCCTTCGCCCGGAATCAAGCGCGAAGCGCGCCGGGCTCATTCCCGACCTTCTTCGTCGCCGGATGAGGCCATTGCCCTCCTTGCGATCCCGGCGTCGGGGTATTACCTCACTCCCGACTGACGGACAGGGAGAGAACGATGCTGAAAGGTTTGGGCGGGCTCGGTGGGCTTGGCGATATGTCCAAGATGATGAAAGCCGCGCAGGAGATGCAGGGCAAGATGGCCGAGCTTCAGGAAAGCTTCGACCGGATCAACGTGGTTGGCGAAAGCGGCGCGGGGCTTGTCACCGCGACCTGCTCGGCCAAGGGCGAGCTGAAGGCGCTCGACATTGACCCGTCGATCTTCGATCCGACCCAGAAGGAAGTGGTCGAGGACCTGATCGTCGCTGCGATCAAGGACGCCCAGAAAAAGGCCGCCGACCGCAGCCAGGAAGAGATGAAGCGGCTTTATGAAAGTCTGGGCCTGCCCGCTGACATGAAACTGCCGTTCTGACCCCGGACGGCGCGCGGGGGCGTGCCGCTTACGCCCGGCCGCAGAGGTGATCCAGCAGCCGGTCGCACATTGCGTCGCAGCGAGCCAGTTCCGACGCTTCGATGTACTCATCGGGCTTGTGCCCCTGCTCCATCGATCCTGGCCCGCAGACCAGCACCGGCACCCCCGCCGCGTGGAAATGGCCTGCCTCGGTGCCGAAGGCGACCTTGGTCATGCCAGCCCCGGGCATCAGTGACTGCATCAATGCCACCGCCGGATGATCAGGCGGCATACCCAGCCCGGGATAGGCATTCACCACCTCGATCTCCACCCGCGCGTCGGGGAAGACATCGCGATAGAGCGCTGCGACCGCGTCGGTCAGGGCGGTGAGGGCATTCTCAATCTCACCGGTCGGCTGGTTGGCGGGATAACGGTATTCGAAATCCACCACCGCCCGATCCGGCACGATGTTCAGCGCAGTGCCGCCACTGATCCGCCCGGCATGAACCGTCGCATAGGGTATGTCATAGCCCGCATCGCGTGCACCGGTCGTCGCCAGATCGGCTTGCAGACGCCGCAGCCCGGCGACGAAATCCGCTGCCAGATGGATGGCGTTCAGGAAATCGGGCGCCATGGAGGAATGACCGGCCATGCCGTGACAGGTGGCACGCAAGGCCACCTTGCCCTTGTGGCCCAGCGCGATCCGCATCGATGTCGGTTCCCCGACGATGCAAAGCTGCGGCTTGCCTATCGTCGCGTCCAAGGACGGGAGCATCTGCGGAATGCCAAGGCAGCCGACCTCCTCATCCCAAGAAAAGGCAAGCTTCAGCGGCTCGGCCAATGGCATCCTCGCCGCCCGCTCGGCCGCCGCAAGCATGCAGGCAAGATACCCCTTCATATCCGTCGTGCCACGACCATAAAGACGGGTGCCATCAGCCCGCAGCCGGAACGGATCAGCCGACCATGCCTGCCCAGCCACCGGCACCACATCGGTATGGCCCGACAACATCACGCCCGCACGATCATCTGGACCGATCCGCGCGAACAAACCGGCCTTTGCCCCGGTGGCATCGCCGATGCGATGCACCTTGGCCCCCGCCGCTTCCAAAACGCTTTCGATGAACGCCACCATAGCCAGATTGCTGTCGGCGCTGACCGTTGGGAAGGCGATCAGGCGGTCCAGGATTTCCAGCGTCCGGGTCATCGCTCGCCCTCACGTTGGCGGGGGGCGCCGCCAGCGGTCGCCCTTTGGCCCATCTGAATGCCCGGTACGTTTTCATCGGTGATCATCTGGCGGCAATGGTCGATGAAGGCCTTTACCGTCAGAACACTCCCTGCCCCTTCGGCCATCACCAGCCCCATGACCATCGGCCTGACCCGGCCGGTCAACGGGACAAAACGCAGCGGCTTGCCATCGGGCGAGGTTTCGTGAAGTGGGCGAATATTGGCGATACCGTAACCGAACCCGTTCCCGACAAGGCCGCGCATGACCGCAATGTCGCGGGTCCGTTCGGCGATCCTTGGCCGGACCCCGGCCGCCTTGAAGAAGGACAGGAAATAGGCGCTGCTGAGCGGCAGGTCGAGCAGGACCATCGGGTGGTCCTTCAGTTCCTCCACCGACACCTCTGCACGATCGGCAAGAGGATGGGTCACGGGAAACATCGCATAGGGCGCGAGTTTTGCCAGCGGCACGAACTGCAGATCCGTGGCAATTTCCAGATCATAGGTCAGGGCGATATCCAGTTCCCCGCCCCGGATCAGGTCGAATATCTGTTGCTGGTTCAGCTCGGACTGGCTGACCCGCACATCGGGGTAAAGCTGTTCGAACGCGCGGCGGAGGGGCGGCACAATCATCTGCGCGAAGGTCAGAAGACAGCCGAGCCGCAAGGGCCCTCTCACGTCGCCCGAAATTCCATTCGCCAACAGGGTAAACCGATCCGCTTCGAACAGAACACGTTTGGCCTGATCGAGAAATTCCCGCCCCGGCCCGGTCAGCGACAGGCCCTGCGCGTGTCTGCGTATGAAAAGCTGCTGGCCGAATTCGGCCTCAAGCAGGCCTATGGCCGCCGAGATGGAGGGCGAGGACACGTTGACCCTGTCCGCCGCAACCGCAATCGATCCCGCCTCACCCACGGCGACGAAATATTCGAGCTGGCGAAGCGTGAAGCGCAGGGGCATGGTTGATTATTCCCCTGTCACCAGGCGGGAGGCAAGCCTGCTCATTCGTCGCCCGGCACGCCGTAGGACGGTGCCGCACGGGGATCGAGTGCGCGTTGCACATAGGCGTCAAGCTGAGGCTTGTAGACCTCCCATGCGGTGGCGACGGCCTCGATCGGGCAATCCTCGGTCCAGTCGCAGCGCAGATCGGCGACGGGCCAGGCGACCTTGTCGACCAGCTTCATGCCCGCCGAATGCACCGGTCCCGCCTCCCCCCCCGCGGCAAGGCCCGCGCGCATCGCCGCGATCAGCCGGTCACCGAGATGGCCCGTCGCCGACAGGAACCCATCGACGATGGCTTGCGGCACGCCGTCATTGGCCAGAAGGTTGCCACCCGAAGCGACATTCGGGGCCTGCGCCTCGGTCCAGATGCCCAGCGAATTCGGCCCGGAATGGATCGCCGTCGCCCCGCTGCTATCGACGGCCAGCACCTGCCGGTACTCGATGAATCTGCCCTGCCGTTTCACCTCGGCCACTGCCTCACCCGCACTCATCCCGCTTTCCATCAGGTCAAGCGTCAGCGGCCCCAGCGTCGGGTCGGTGACGTTCTGCGAGGCGACCGCCCCCACGCCCGCACGGGCATAGGAACAGCGCGCGGCGACGGCGGGCGAGGAGGAGGAGATTGCAACCCCGAACATGCCGGTCCTGTCGCAGCGGGCGACGAGCGAGAAGGTCATGGTGCCTCATCCGGGATCACGGCGGTGCCGTCAATCTCGACCAGCCAGTCCGGCCGGGCTAAAGCCTGCACCACCAGCCCGGTCGAGACCGGATGCACCCCCTTCAGATATTCGCCCATCGTGCGATAGACCGCCTCGCGGTGGCGCACATCGGTGATGTAGACGACGACCTTCACCAGATGCTCCATCTGCCCGCCGCATTCCTCGATCAGCTGCCTGATGTTCTGCATCACCTTATGGGTCTGTTCGACCGGATCGTGGCTCTCGATATTCTGCGCGGTGTCCAGATCCTGCGGGCACTGGCCGCGCAGATAGATCGTGCGCCCGCCTTGGGTGACCACCGCCTGACAAAGGTCATTGTCGAGCTTCTGTTCGGGATAGGTATCCTTGGTGTTGAACTTGCGGTGGCGGTAATGCGCCATGGATGGCTCCTTGTCAGACCGGAATGGCCGGGGCCAACGCCCCGGCAAGATAGAGGTGGAAGTCGCGGATCGTGCCTTCGAAATTATCGCCCGCCAAGGGCCCGGGATCGGCGCGGGATGACCCCAAGGCCAGTTGCAGCTTTTCCAGCTTCTCCCGGTCCTCGCGGTTGACCTCGGTCCAGAGCGCGATGCGCTGAGCGATGGTGTCCGCATCGAGATCGTCGCCATAGACCGACAGCGTCCAGCGCACATGGACGCAATCCGCGCTAATGGGTTGCAGGCTGAGCGACGCCAGAAGGCTTGCCGCCTGACTGGCGACCTGCGTCGGGAAGACGTTGAATAGAAACGAGCGTTGGCGCTGGCGGTCATCCAGCCCCGGCGCGCCCTTGCCGCGGGCAGGGATGCCGTCGGGATAGTTCGCATTGTAGCTGGTGAAGGCCGGGGCGGAGGGCCCCTTGGTGCAAAGCTCGGTCGGCGTATAGCCGCGCAGGGTTGTCGGATGGACGACCGAGAGGTGATAGCCTTCCATGAAATTCTCGACGAGGCATTTCCAGTTGCACTGCCAGTCCTCTTCGGCGGAATGCACGACACGGAAATCGCTGGTTTCATAGGGGTCCAGCACCTCGGCCAACGGCTGAAGCTGTTCCGCCAGCGGCCGGGGCGTGTCGGCAAGACTGACATAGATGAAGCCCTGCCAGATCTCGCAGGAAAACTCTGCCAGCCGGCAATTGGCCCGGTCGAACCCGGCATTGTCCATATGGGCGGCGCGCAGAAGGCCGCCATCGCGACCATAACTCCAGGCGTGATAGGAACAGATCAGACGTTTGACATTGCCCCGCCCCTCGGCCAGCAGCATGCCCCGGTGGCGGCAGACATTGGCGAAGACCCGGATCACCGCGTCATCGCCCCGGATGACAATCAGCGGTTCGCCCAAGAGACGCGCCGCGAAATAGTCGCCCGGTTCGGGGATCTCATCGGCGCGGCCAAGGCAATGCCAGCCATCGCGCAGAAGCGTCGCCTTTTCCAGCTCGAACAGTTCAGGCGACGTGTAATAGGCCCCGTGCAGGCCCGAGGGCCGGTCTGCGGGCAAGGCGGCCGTCTGCCGCAATCCGTCAAGAAACCACGGCAACCGACCCTGCAGGTCGGGAGAGGACATCGCAGTCATTGGGATACCTTTGAGACAAGATAGGTGGCGAAGTCAAAGTTGGGCCGCTCCAGATGCGACAGATGGCCGGGCCGGGCGAGGTCGGAGGAAAGCCCGCGAAACACCTTTTCGGTACAGCCGCGATCCTCGACATTCACATCGTCGAGCAGGGTTTTCAGATCGTTGAAATTCTGCTGCGCGTCAGGATCGTCCTTGTAATCGTCCGACATGCCGCCGCCGAACCGGATATGGACCTGCCCCGGCCCTTTCGGATGCAGCGACAGATACCAGAAATAACCCGGCGTCAGCGTGATCAGAAGCGAGGGATAGATCGCCAGCAGAAAGGTCGTGCGGCGGGCGTCGCCCTTCAGGCGGGTATTCGACGGATGCGCCATGGCGATGCGCAGGGATTCGTCCTTCAGGATCGTGTGGTAGTTGAACGCGGGCAGGCCCGGCGGGCAGACCATCTCATCCAGCTTGGAAAGCCCGCCGATCGTGCCCGCATGGCAGACCGGCAGGTGATAGCTTTCCATGAAATTCTCGGCCAGCACCTTCCAGTTGGTGTCCCAGACATGTTCTTCGAAGAAGGCCTCGGTGTAGTTGGTCATGTCATAACCCGCGACCAGCTTTTCCACACCCGTCAGCTCTTCGGCCACCGGTGTGGCATCGGGGTTCAGCGAGACGAAGACCCAGCCCAGCCATTCCTCGCAGCTGAGTTGCGGCAGGGCGTAGTCGGTTTTGCAGAAGCCCTCGTTCAGCGTCATCGCCGGGGCGCCCCGCAGGCTGCCGTCAAGGTTGTAGGTCCAGGCGTGATAGGGGCAGACGATGGACCTTGCATTGCCCCGCCCGTGCAGCAGCGTCGACATGCGGTGCAGGCAGACATTCGACATCGCCCTGAGCCCGCCCGACGCATCGCGCACCACGACGATGGGCTGACCGGCCAGTTCCGCGCTGACATAGTCGCCGGGCTTTGCCATCGCACTCGCGCGGCCCACGCAAAACCATTCGCGGGCAAAGACCAGCTCCAGCTCTTTCGCCAGAAACGCCTCCGATGTGTAGACTTCGGGCGGCATTGCGCGGGCCTGTTCGAAGGGCACGCTGGTCGTGGCGCGAAGGGCGTCGACCGGGTTCGGGTCTTTTGCATCCTTGGCCATCGCCTACCCCCTCTTCCTCAAAGGCACTGCCGGGCACTGATCCGGCACGGACGGAGCATATGCCAGATATTTGCGTTGCGTGCAGATATGATCCGCCAGATGTTTGGCATCGTGCCAGACCCCCCAGATAAAGCTCGACCCCCGGCGCGACTGCCAGGGTGAACCAAGAAAGCAGAGCCCGGGTTCCGCCGACACGCCGCGCTGATGCTTTGGCCTGCCGCGTTCGTCGAACACATCCACCTGCAGCCAGTTGTAGTCCGGCGCGTAACCGGTGGCCCAGATGACCGTGGTGATGCCCGCAGCGGCAAGGTCAAGATCGCAAATGGGGGTCGTGACGCAATCCGGGTCCGGTCCGATAATACGGGCTTCGGGTTCCTCGGGCAGATCCAGATCGTTCCGGTCGATATAGACGTCGGCCTCATCCAGCACCGAAAGATAGTTGGCATCCCCGCGCTGAAGGTTATCGGCAAGGTCAGGGGCGAGGGTCAGCCGCCCGCCCGCATAGCTTTCCGTCCGCCCAAGCAGCACCATGCCCCGCGCGGCGAGTCGCCGGAAGTCCATCGTATGGCCGCCATTCGCACCGCTGACCGCGATGGTCACATGTTCGGTTCCGGGCGCGGGTGCCGGGGCATCCCATTTGCCCAGAACACCCAGCCACCAGACGAAATCCCGCCCGCGATAGGACCGTGGCGGTCGGTCATGCGGCCCGACCGACAGATAGACCTGCCGGCCTGCCGCCAGAAGTTCTTCGGCAATCTGCGCGCCCGACGACCCCGCGCCGACAACCAGCACGGCACCCTCGGGCAAGGTGCCGGGATTGCGGTAGGCGTTGGAATGGATTTGGGTCAGCCCCTCTTTCGCAGGGATGATAGGTGGCACGACCGGGCGCTGAAACGGACCGGTGGCGGCAACCACGAAGGTCGCCTCAATTGCCCCAGCCGAAGTTTCGGCGCGAAACCCCGTCCGATCGGAAATGCGGCGCAGCTCGGTCACCTCAACGCCGCAACGGATCGGCGCGCCGATCTTTTCAGCGTAGGAGACAAAGTAATCCGCCACCGCCTCTTTGCCCGGAAAGGCATCCGGATCGGTCGCGGCGAACTCCAACCCCGGAAAGCGGTCATGCCAGGCCGGGCCATTGGCGACGAGAGAATCCCAGCGCTCTGACCGCCAGCGTTCGGCAATGCGGTGCCGTTCAAGCACCAGATGTGACACGCCGTTACGGCCCAGATGCTCGCTCATGGCGATGCCCGCCTGACCGCCACCGACCACCAGCACCTCGACCGTCTCGACCGGGAAATCCTGCATCCTCGTCCCTTCATCCATCGGCACAGACTGTACCGCAGTCCAGACGGTGTCCGGTCCATACAGAACCGTCCGCCCGGCCAGCAGGGACCGCATCCGGTCATCATCGGGAAGAGTGACAACGGTGGGCTTGTCCTGTGCGCTTGTCGGAACGTCGTCCAGCCGAGGGCGGATCACAAGAAATACTATTGTCATCCGCGATTAGGACAAGCCTAACCAGCAGGGCACCGACCGCAATGGACGCCTACGCTCCGGGCTTGGCCTTGCCATTTCCGCCCGAACGCTGCGCCGATGCAACGGAGGCAGGCGCGGTCTTCGGCTTTGCATCCGACCGGCGCATGTCGGGATGCATGGACGCACCAAAAATATGATCCGCCCCGTGCACGACATGGGTCGCCCGGCCGACGATCAGCGGGTCGGGCATGCGGACCACATCGTGATCCTTTCCGGGATAATCGAGTGAGGCGAGGAAGTGGCGCATGCAGTTCAGCCGCGCCCGCTTCTTGTCGTTCGACTTGATGATGGTCCAGGGCGCATCGGCGGTGTCTGTATAGAAAAACATCGCCTCTTTCGCCTCGGTGTAATTGTCCCATTTGTCGAGCGACGCCTTGTCGATAGGCGACAATTTCCAGCGCTTCAGCGGGTCCGTTTCCCGCGATCTGAAGCGGCGGCGCTGCTCGGACTGCGTGACCGAAAACCAGTATTTGTAAAGCCGTATCCCCGAACGGACGAGCATCCGCTCCATTTCCGGCGCCTGACGCATGAATTCAAGATAATCGGGAGGCGAACAGAACCCCATCACGCGCTCAACCCCGGCCCGGTTGTACCAACTTCGATCATAGAAAACCATTTCACCCGAGGTCGGCAGGTGTTCGATATAACGCTGAAAAAACCACTGGCCGCGCTCCTCATCCGTCGGCTTGTTCAGCGCCACGACGCGGGCGAAGCGGGGGTTGAGATGTTCCATGAAGCGCTTGATCGTACCGCCCTTGCCTGCAGCATCGCGG
>NZ_JBARVQ010000266.1:0-2036 GCF_049646345.1 Albidovulum sp.
CGACACGTGCTTCTACATGCCGACGGGGCAGCAACTTGCGATCCCAGCGCGTAAACCTTCAGTACCACCTCTGCCACCTCCCAAGCCTGTGATAATCACACCGGAAATCGCGGTTCAGCTCACACGCCCCGCTACGTTTGACGCAATATATGCGAACTTCATGCGTCGAGCACGGGACTACTATGACGTGGACTCAACAGGCGTTGCGTTTCTAGCGGAAACTGCGCTTTCAGCCTATGCCATTGCTGGGGGACGCAACAGTACTTTGAGTACTGTTGTGACAGAGGGTACGGATCTCCTCATGGGAGAAACTAACCCGGAAAATGCCACGGAGGTGTTGATCAAATTTCTGGATTCGGCACTAAAGGAAGTCGCTGGCGGTATGGTTGAAACAACAGCATCCCGCGTCCCATTGGGCAAGCAGTTTGCTGAACCTGTCGGCAAGTCGGTCGTTGCGGCATTTGATACATCTGGAACGCTTGCTGCTATGTTCGTGTTTGCGGTTGCCGATACCTTTGGAGAGGGACCACAAGCTGTACCAGAAGCCCTTATTGAACAAGAGCTTCTTTATATCAGATCAAAGTGCAACTCTGGTTCTATAGTTCGCTCTATTCCAGGAATGTTCATCTCTCCGAAAAGTAATGAGGTGCATGTTCGACTGGGATTAGCTAGCTGTGATTGGCAGGATGGCGTAATGCCATTTTGCTCGTCAGAGGGTTGCCAACGCAGAGTTTTTTTGGTGTCGGAAGGAAGTTATTCTCTCCGAGAAACTATTTTGGAAGGTGGTGAGAGGGAGCGAAATCTTCCAGAAGCAATTCGCGTAGAAGTCGAAATGGCACGGACGTTAGAGAGAGAAGCGCGTCGCCAAGAGTCTCGCGCTCAAGGATCATGTAACGCGCCAGTTCATGTTTGTATTGATCGCAACTTAGTTGACCGACTGACCGCCGCGTGCATGCGAGTACGAGCAGAGTACGCCGCTAAGGGCGAAACTGTCCTTCCAGCGCAATGTGTAGATCGGCCAGCTTATCGCTATGTCGAAGTGAATGGACGTTGGGTAGCGAACAATGCCCCGCGACAGCCGTGGTAATTTCAACAGTTTTAGGAATTGTAGAACAGTAGTTTCAAATAATTATACGTCAAAAACGGTGGGTTCTGTCCCCCTGCTCAACGCAGCGCGGCATCAATGACTTAGTGACGCCAGAACCTTCCGGCAAAACTGGCGTGGTTCTGGCAGGTTTATGACTAGCTCACCTGCCGCGAAAACGACCCTTATTGCGGCAGTTTCTGAACTATCGCCAAGTCACTGATTTTCCTTGTGCTGGACTGCCGCAAAAACCTCGTGCAAAATAATCTGATGAAGATCGGCTATGCAAGGGTGTCGACGGAAGAGCAGAACCTTGATCTACAGATTGAGGCGCTGACCGACGCGGGATGCGACCAGATCATCACAGACCAGGCGCAAAGCGGAGCGACGGCGGCAGAGACCCGCGCCGGATTTTCTGAGGCAATGGAGCTGCTGGACGAAGGCGACCTGCTGGTGGTCTGGAAGCTGGACCGTGTGGGTCGGTCCATCGCTGACCTGATCCACCTGCTGAAGCTGTTCGGGGATCGCGGCATCGAGTTCCGAAGTCTGACGGACGGGATCGACACAACGACCGCAGGCGGGCGTCTGGTGTTTCACATCATGGGTGCACTTGCCGAGTTCGAGCGTGATCTGATCCAGGAGCGGACCAAGGCAGGTCTGAGGGCCGCGAAGAAGCGCGGCAAACGGTTAGGCAGGCCCCCTGCCCTTACTGCCGCCCAGATCGCCCACGCAAGGACTGCCATCGAGGCGAAGCGCGAGACGGTTTCCGGCATGGCGGAGATTCTTGGCGTAAACCGCAGCACTTTACAGCGTGCTATTGCCCGAATAGCTGGGTAAGCGCCAAATCTCTGTTGAATCGAGCTTTTTAGCCATCTCACTCTAGAAAAATGCACTTGCACCCCCGACATAGATGGCGGGAGGGGGTGACGATTGCGCCGCTGGCCCCTGCCGC
>NZ_JBARVQ010000267.1:0-2410 GCF_049646345.1 Albidovulum sp.
CCGCAGGACCCGATTCGGATCAGCGTCTGCGCGCCATAGTCCTTGATGAGCTCATTGACGTAGATCGACAGCGACGGCATTCCCATGCCCGACCCCTGAACGGTGACAGGGCGGCCCTTGTAGCTGCCGGTATAGCCCAGCATGCCGCGCACCTCGTTCACCAGTCTGGGTTTGTCGAGGAAGGTTTCCGCCGCCCATTTCGCGCGATAGGGATCGCCGGGTAAAAGGACGGTTTCAGCGATTTCGCCTGTCTTGGCTCCGATATGAACGGTCATGGCACACCCCTTTGCGGTTTCCGGCGACTATAGCGCCCGAAACCGCGAAGGGCAGGGGAAATGCGTCAGTGCTGGCTGCGGATGAAGGTGCCGTTCTGCAGATCCTGCATGGCTTGCCGCAGTTCGGCCTGCGTGTTCATCACAATGGGCCCATGCCAGGCCACAGGCTCTTCAAGCGGGCGCCCCGAGATCAGCAGGAACCGGATGCCCTCCGGCCCGGCCTGAACGGTCACCTCATCGCCGGTATCAAAGCGCACCAGCGTGCGGTTGCCGGTCATGTCGCGGATGTTCAGTTCCTGGCCGTCGAATTCCTTTTCCACTCTGACCCCTTCGGGGCGCGAGGCGTCCCGGAAGCTGCCGGAGCCGGCAAAGACATAGGCAAAGGCATTGGCATAGGTGTCGACCGGAAGGCTCTTGCGGGTATTGGGCGGCACCGAGACATCCAGATACATCGGCTCGGCGGCAATCCCGTCTACGGGTCCGGATGTGCCCCAGAAACTGCCCGTGATGATCTTTACCTTGGTGCCGTCGTCGTCCGTAATTTCGGGAATGTCGCTGCCCTGAATGTCCTGATAGCGCGGCGCGGTCATTTTCAGGCCGGAAGGCAGGTTGGCCCACAGCTGAAATCCGTGCATTTGCCCGGCCTTGTTCCCGCGCGGCATTTCCTGATGCATGATGCCTGATCCGGCTGTCATCCACTGCACCGCCCCGGCGCCAAGGGTGCCGCGATTGCCCAGAGAGTCGCCGTGATCGACCTCTCCGGCCAAGACATATGTGATCGTCTCGATGCCGCGATGCGGGTGCCACGGGAAGCCCTTGGAAAATCGGCTGGGGTCGTCGTTGCGGAAATCGTCGAACAACAGGAACGGGTCCGATTCCTTCGGCTCGCGGAAGCCGAACGCGCGATAAAGATGCACGCCGGCGCCTTCCAGCGTCGGCTGGGCGGCGGAAATGGATTTGACAGGGCGGAAGGTCATCGAAGCTCTCCATATCTTTGCCAGCAATATGGAGCGAACCGGCGCGAATAAAAGCCCCCGTCGCGAACAACCCTTGTGCATTCAGGCAGGAGTGGCGCTAGAATTCCGACAAAAGGCTGCCGTAGCCGGTGAACTGATCCCGAATCCCGGCCCGGCGCAGAGTGTCCCAGAACATCGCCTGATTGGAACAGATTGCGGGCTTGCCCAGTCGCTTTTCCAGATCGCCGATGACATCGAGCGTACGAAGCGCCCCGCAGCTGACGAAAACCGCGTCGGCATCGGGCGTATCGACCGAAGCGGCGTAGTCGAGCAGGAAGTCGGGCCTGACGCGGATCATGTCGCTGTCTTTCTCAAGGTTGAGACCCTTGATGTTCGTGACGGTGAAGCCGGCGTTTTCGAGATAGGTGACCTCGCGCTGGTTGATTTCGTCGAGATAGGGCGTGGCGATCGCGATGCGTTTCAGCTTCATTGCGCGCAAGGCGCCGATGACGCCCGAGATCAGCGACGTTGGCCGGGCGCCCGGTGCGCCCTTGGACAATTCAGCGAAAACGCGGTCTTCGCCGATCACGAGACTTCCGGAGGTGCAGGCGTAACAGATGACATCGAGACTGCCGTCGGGCAGCAGTGTCGAAGCCGCCCGCGCGAGGTCATCGGCCTGCGCTGACAGGCTTTCGACCGTGATGCTGTCGGGGTTTGCCGCGCGGGTGAAATGCATGCCGACCCCTTCGGGGCAAAGCCGCATCATGTCATCCTCGATGGTCTGTTCGGTGGCGAGCAGGACAAAGCCGATCTTGGCGCGGTTATGAACGCCATCGTCGAACATGGTCTTATCGGTGCTGGCGGAACCGGGAACGGATATCGTCAAAGGCCTGCCCTCACGCTGTGTCGGGCCAAACCTATCGCGCGCGGGGCGGGGCGTCTATTCCGCTGCGACCGCCTGCGTGTCCACCAGCGCCACGATATCGAACATGATGCGGTTCAGTTCGAAATCCTTGGGCGTATAGACCCGGGCCACGCCCATCTCTGTCAGACGCGCCGCATCTTCATCCGGGATGATGCCGCCGACGACGACGGGAATATGGCCAAGCCCAGCGGCGCGCATCCGCTCCATCACTTCGGCGATCAGCGGCAGGTGCGAGCCGGAAAGGATCGAAAGGC
>NZ_JBARVQ010000268.1:0-3639 GCF_049646345.1 Albidovulum sp.
AGACAGTGCTGCGCGCGGCGTAGTCGAGGAAGATCGCCGTCGGCAGCGTCTCCTGCCCCGCTTCCAGTGGCACGATCCGCGCGTCACCGTCCCGCAGGATGGCAGCGGCGGTGTTTGACGTACCGAAATCGATGCCGATTGCGGGGGACATGGGTTAACCTGCCTGAATGAATGAAGGAGCGGGCAGATATCAAAGCGTTGGGCAGTCCGCAACCCTCACACCCGTATGGAAAGGCATCAAAACCACGCGTTTGCCAAGCACGGATACACGCCGGTCAGCGGACGGGTACGATCCAAAAGCGCATGCGATGGTAAGGATCACGCCACGATCCGCAGACAATCCGCCGGTTGACGCGCCCGGCCCCGCTGCTTACGCATCAGGAAAGGCAGCAGCGGAGGCCATATGCGCGATACGAGTCATGCCCTGATCGTCATCGACGTGCAGAACGATTTTTGTCCGGGCGGTGCGCTGGCCGTCGCCGAGGGCGACGCCATCATTCCCCGGATCAACACGTTGATGGGTGAGTTTGCCGTCAAGGTCCTGACGCAGGACTGGCACCCGGCCGATCACGCCTCTTTCGCCGCGAACCACGACGGTGCCGCACCCTTCAGTCTGACCGAGATGCCTTACGGGCCGCAGGTGCTCTGGCCCACGCATTGCGTACAGGGCACCGCAGGTGCTGCCTTCCATAAGGAACTTCGGACCGATCCGGCCGACCTGATCATCCGCAAGGGCTTCCGCCCGTCCATCGACAGCTATTCGGCCTTCTTCGAGAATGATCATGAAACCCCGACCGGGCTGAAAGGCTATCTGAAAACGCGCGGGGTCACCGACCTGACGCTTGTCGGCCTCGCCACCGATTTCTGTGTCGCCTATTCGGCCATCGACGCCGCAAAACTGGGTTTTGCCGTCACCGTCCTCGAAGGCGCCTGCCGTGCCATCGATCTTGACGGGTCGCTTGCCGCCGCGCGCGATGACATGCGCGCCGCTGGCGTGCGGCTGGAGGCCTGACATGATCGATATCGCCACGCGGGTCTACAACCACAATTTCAAGATCGACCCGATCGTCCGGTCGCTGATCGACACCGACTTCTACAAGCTGCTGATGTGCCAATCGGTGCTGCGCAACAAGCCCGACACCATCGTCCGCTTCTCGCTGATCAACCGCTCCACCCGTATTCCGCTTGCCGATCTGATCGACGAAGGCGAGCTGCGCGAACAGCTCGACCATGTGCGCTCGCTCTCGCTTTCACGCGGGGAAAGCACCTGGCTGCGCGGTAATACCTTCTATGGCATGCGGCAGATGTTTTCCTCTTCCTTCATGGAATGGTTCGAGAACCTGCGGCTCCCGCCCTATGAGCTGGAGCGCAAGGGCGACCAGTACGAACTGACCTTCGAAGGCAAATGGCCCGAGGTCATGCTGTGGGAAATTCCGGCACTTGCGATCCTGATGGAACTCCGCTCGCGCGCCGTGCTGGCGACAATGGGCAAGTTCGAGCTTCAGGTCCTTTATGCCCGTGCAATGACCCGTCTTTGGGAAAAGATCGAGCGGTTGCGCGGCATCGACGGGCTGAAGATCGCCGATTTCGGATCGCGGCGGCGGCATAGCTTCCTTTGGCAGGACTGGTGCGTGCAGGCGATGATTGAAGGGTTGGGCGACGCCTTTGTCGGCACGTCGAACTGCCGCATCGCCATGCGCCGCGATATCGAGGCGATCGGTACAAATGCCCATGAACTCCCCATGGTCTATTCCGCCCTGGCTGAAACCGACGCGGAACTGGCCGAAGCGCCCTATAAGGTCCTTGCTGACTGGCACGAGGAGCATTCGGGCAACCTGCGCATCATCCTGCCCGACACCTACGGCACCGAAGGCTTCCTGAAACGCGCGCCCGACTGGCTGGCGGGCTGGACTGGCATCCGCATCGACAGCGGCGACCCCGCAACCGGGGCGGAATATGCGATCCGCTGGTGGAAAGCGAGGGGAGAGGATCCGACGCAGAAGCTGGTGATCTTTTCCGACGGGCTTGATGTCGAAAAGATTGCTGAATTGCACGCGCAATTCGCAGGTCGTGTGAAGGTGTCCTTCGGTTGGGGCACGCTGCTGACCAACGACTTCCGGGGTTTCGCGCCCGATGACGGGCTCGCGCCCTTCAGCCTTGTCTGCAAGGCAGTGTCGGCGAACGGGCAGCCGACCGTAAAGCTGTCGGACAATCCCAACAAGGCGATGGGCCCGGCCGACCAGATCGACCGCTACAAGCGGGTTTTCGGCGTCGGGCAGCAGGAAGAAATGGACGTGATCGTCTAAGGCGTTTCAGGTCAGACCGGAAACCCGGCGCGCCGGGGAGGAAGGCGCGCCGGGTTAAGAACACTCAGCGTGTGGTCACCAGTTCAACGCCCAAAGTGTTCTGTACATCCAGAAGATGGTTGTGGATCGTCACAAAGGGCGAGCCTGCAAAGAGCAACCCGACACCGTTCAGATCGAAATCCATCAAGAGGCTGCCCGAGTCGCCGCCCGCCGACATCGCCGTCGTGATGATCTGATGGCGGAAGACGGCAACGCCATCAGCACCGAAATTGACCGCCACCGTCGCATTCGTCGCCTGCACGACACCGGCGGTGACCATTGTGGTGCGTCCGACCTTCAGCACATTCATCAAGGGCAGGGCTTGACCGACCCCGGTGGGCGCCGCCGCACCGATGAACGAGGCGGTCACATTGCGCGCATCGGTCGGGCGGGCAAGTGCTGCGTCGATCAGGTTGTAGCCATTGGCGCCAAAGACGATTTCTTCGGTCCGCTCGAAGGTCGCGATGGTGTCGGACGGAAAAACACCACCATCAACCGGGCCCGGCTGCAGGATCTTGTCGCCGGGTCTCGCCTTGTTCACATCGGCCAGCACATGGTTGTTGGACAGGATCAGGATATCGCTGTCGCAATCCTTTCCGCCGCCACAGCAACAATCGTGGTGATGATGATGGTGGTCGCAGCACCGGCGAACATCGCGGACTAACGCACCAAACGTTCCCGCCGTGATGTTGTAATGGCCAATGGAATAGCCCGGCAGTGCCGGACGGACGCTGGTGTTGAAGGCCAGCGCCCGGATATCACCCACTTCGACAACATCGGTTTGCACACCGTTGATTTCAGGTGGCACCGTTGCAGATTTGGCAAGGTCGGCGGTCTTCTTCTTCTCGTTGACATAGACTGTCAGACTTGCCACGTCCTTTAGTGTCGTACCCTTCATCTTGTGCGAGCAGGCCACGCCCACGACGTTGTCCATCGCCATCAGCTCGGCCTCGTGCTTTTCCTGCACCTCAGTCACACGGGCGGTAGACTCAATGGACTGAAAGCGCTTGGCGTCAGGCTCTCCAGCTTGCTTTTTAGCGAAACCGGCCCAGTTGTCGGCAACCTTCTTGCCGGCGGTTTCCTGGGCTTTGGTCCACGGATTCATGTCTTTCGTCATAACGACCTCCTATAAAATTACCCTTCCCGAAATGGTCTGCGCATCGCCGGATCGAAAATGCGATCCGCACGGTATGATTGTGCTCAAGTACTCGGTAAGCGCTATACGACTATACCAGAATCAACCCATCAGGGCCATGATGAAGTCACATGATCCGGGCCTGCACTCTTGTTAGAC
>NZ_JBARVQ010000269.1:0-4187 GCF_049646345.1 Albidovulum sp.
GGATCATGCTGGCCGGTATGTACGGGCTTTACGCCTTTGGCTACGCACTTCTCAATCCCGACAAGGCGCCGCCGGTGTCGCTGGAAGCGGTGGGGGGCGAGATCATAACCCGGTCCGAGGCGATCCGCTGGTTTGTCCTTGCCCCGGTCGCGATCATTGGTGGCGTGTTGCTGGCCGGTCAGATCGGGCTGGTGGGGTCGCAGAACCTGACAATCGACAGCTATACCGATGCCGGACAGACCGCATCTTTGCGCACGCGTGTGTCTGAACAGTGCAAAGCCTCGATGATCGAACTGCACGGGCAAGAGGCATGGGATGCTGCCGCCGCCCAACAGGCCGAAATCGACGCGGCGGGTGGTGTTGAGCAAAGCCACAAGCGCAGTGACGCGGAAATCGCGCAGGCCTTGCAGGACAAGATCGCCGATGCGGCACCTGTGGGCACAGGCGTGGCCGTTCTTTTCACGCTTGCGGCGCTGCTGCTGGCGCTTGCGCGTGGTGTTTCGCCCTCGGCCGATCCCCGGCCGCTGATGATCGGTGCCGCCGGTATCCTTCTGGGCCTGATCGTCGATACAGTCCTGATCGCGCCCACGTCGAGTTCGGGCGAGGCGTTTGTCTATCTCGCGCTGCCCTTCATGATCACGCTGTTCGGCTGTGGTGTGGCCGCCAAAAGCATGGCGCATAACGACCTGATCCGCGTCGTCTTCCCGCCTTTGGTGCTGATCGTTGCGGTGCTGGGCTCGATCCTCGGCGGCATCACCAACCCGACGCCTGCGGCCGCCCTCGGTGCTGGTGGTGCGCTGCTGCTCGCGGCCTATCGCAAGCTGCATGACCAGCAGAAAAGCGGGGCGATCATCCTTCTGGCCTCTTTCTCGATCATCGTGATGATCCTGATGGGGATCAATTTCGACCTTCGGATCAACCGGTCCGATATCTCGATGCCGGATCAGATCGCCTACTACGTCACGCGTGGGCTCTACTTCTTCTCGATGTTCGGCATTCTTTATGCCTGCTGGGTGCTTCTCAGGAATTCGGTTCTGGGCCCCGTGGTGCGGGAAACCGCCAAGGTCACTTCGATGGTCTTCACCATCCTGATCGGATCACAGATCCTGAACCTTGTCCTGATCTCTTTCGGGGGTGAGCATTACATCCAGAGCTTCCTGCGCAGTTTCGAACAGGAATGGACGGCCTTCCTGATCGTCATGCTGGTTCTCTTCGTCCTTGGCTTCGTGCTGGACTTTCTGGAGATCATCTACATCGTCGTGCCCATCGTTGGCCCGGTGATCTATGGCGGCACCTATGATCCGTCCTGGGTCACGATCATGATCACGGTGAACCTGCAGACCAGCTTCCTGACACCTCCCTTCGGCTTTGCCCTCTTCTATCTGCGCGGCGTGGCGCCGGCGAGTGTCACGACGGGCATGATCTATCGCGGGATCATCCCGTTCGTACTGATCCAGGTGATCGGGCTGGCCATCCTCTGGGCCTTTCCGGGCATCGTGACCATCGTGCCGGACTTGTTGCCGAACAACTGATCGTTTATGGCGTATCGGGTTTACATAGAATCTGAAATCGAGCGGAAATGCCGCGTTCAGTTCCGGCCGGATGCCACCGCTCAACTGCGCGTCGGGCGGGCTTCGGGCAGGGCGATGCGGGCCACCTGTTCGGCGATGGGATCGACCGACAGGGGATGGGTTTCCGAACAATGGTCAGCCGGGTCGCCGAGATCCTGCCACTGGCTGTTCTTGTAGATCTCAAGCGCACGGAACCCTGATTTGTAGCCCATCTTGCGGCTACCCGGCACCCAATAGCCAAGATAGACATAAGGCAGACCGGCCCGGCGGGCGATCTCGACATGATCGAGAATGATATAGGTGCCCAGGCTGTCGCCGATGCGGTCGGGGTCGTAAAAGCTGTAGACCATGCTGAGCCCGTCATCGAGCACGTCGGTCAGGCAGACGGCGGTCAGGGACCGACGACCTGGTTCGGTATCGGAGGGCGAGGAATATTCGACCACGCGGCTTTTGACCGGCGTCTCCTCGATCATCGCGGCGAATTCGAAGATATCCATGTCGGCCATGCCGCCATCGGCATGTCTGCTGTCCAGATACCTGCGGAAGAGTGCGTATTGATCCTCGGTCGCCCAGGGGCTGGTCGCCTCGCGCCGAAGGTCGATATTCCGCCGGAGCGTGCGCCGCTGGCTCTTGTTCGGCGTAAAGTCCGCCACCCGGATCCGGGCGGACAGACAGGCGCAGCATTCTGAGCAGGACGGCCGGTACAGCACGTTCTGCGACCGGCGGAAGCCCTGCTTGGACAAGGCGTCATTCAGCTTTTCAGCATTCTCCCCCTGCAAAGCTGTAAACAGCTTCCGCTCGGACCGCCCCTCAAGATAGGGGCAGGGTTGGGGTGCCGTTACATAAAATTGCGGCGCGATTGGTAGTGTATGGCGCATAATAAGCGGGCCGGGTGATTGCGGCAGAAGTGGTGTGGGAACGTTAGCAAGCCGGGGGGCGTCCGCCAAGTCCTCAGTTGCCATTAACTTTCTTTCGTTGAAAAACCCGCAAGGGCGGCACCAAATTAGGCCGCCCTTGTGGAAATTGTTCCGGTATCGCGATCAGTAGCGGCCGGTCTCTGACCCTTCGCGCAGGGTTTCGTGATCGTCCTTTGGGTCATCGTCCTGCGCCGTGCGGGCACGATCGTCCAGATACTGATCGAACTCGGCCTTGTCCTTGCTTTCGCGCAGACGCTTGAGGAAGGTCTCAAACTCTTCCTGTTCACGCTCCAGCCGATCCAGCGTATCGGCCTTGTAGGCGTCAAAGGCAGTGTTGCCGGACGTGCGGAACCCGTGACGGCGGGCATGTCCACGCGACATATGCGCGTGGCTGTCGTGGCGGCTCCAGCCGCAATTTTTCGAAAACATGCGCTTGCTCCAGATCATATAGGCAAGAAGGGCAAGGCCGACGGGCCAGAAAAAGATGAAGCCAAGGACCATGGCAGCGATCCAGGCGCCCTTGCCGCGGTCGTCGAGCCACATTTCGGCCCGAGAGGGCCAGGCGGCGATGGTGGACATGTGTTCCTCCGTTGATGGGATGTAAATGTCTTTTACATGATCCAAGATCGGGATCGCATCGCATTCCGTCAAGGGGTGATGTAAAACAAATTTACATTGAGTTCGGATTTTGAATGAAATCAGCCGGTTGACCGCCGGTAATCGTCAGAAGGGTCCGGGGATCAACCGCGAAAATATGACGTGGCGTGCCCGCAGCGGCCCAGACCACGTCGAAGTCCAGCAGGCGGGCGTCGAAATAGCAGGTGATCGGCGACAGGTGGCCAAGGGGGGCGACACCGCCGATGGCAAAGCCGGTTTCGGCCCGGATCTGCCCGGCATCGGCCTTGCCGAGCGGTTGACCGGCGACCGCACTGGCCTTGTCGGGATCAACCCGGTTGCCCCCGGCGGTCAGGAACAGCACGACATGGCCGGTAACTTCGCCCCGGAAGATGATTGACTTGGCAATCTGATCAAGGCTGCACCCGGCCGCTTCGGCGGCCTGCATCGCCGTCCGCGTTTCGGTCGTCATTTCAAGGATGCGCGGTGCCAGTCCGGCCTCTTCCAAAGCAGCGCGGACACGTTTCAGGCTTTTGCTCATAGGTCCAGTGTTCCCCGCTGCAACTGTTCCCGGCAGAAGGGCACGGTTCGACCGCAGGTTCAACTGGGGTACAGGGAAAGGGGGCGGCTTCCTCGGTCGAATTGTGGGGTAGTCCTAGCCCAGCCGTTCACCCGAGAGCAGCAACATGAAAGCATCATCCGGCAAGAGCCCCGCCTGTTCAAAGAACGTCACGAAATCGAAACTGTTATAGGCCTCGGTGATCTTTTCATCCTCAACCCGGACCATGACCTGGCCCCGCGCACAGATCGGATTGCTGCCAAGGGCGGCGACCGCATGAACCGTAAACTGCGCCCAGATCCACTCACCGGTTTCTAACGAACGGTCGATTTCGATCCTGAGGTCACGGATCAGGGCCAGCAGGGCCGGAACAAGTGCGCGAAAATCCTCAACCCCGACCTGGCCGTCGGGCATGATACCATCCGCCCCGGCACGTGGCGCGAAATAGTGGTCGATGGCAGTCAGGTCGGCGTCAACCCAGACCCGCCGGTACCAGTCCTCAAGCAATTCGAGCTTGGTCATCAG
>NZ_JBARVQ010000270.1:0-3235 GCF_049646345.1 Albidovulum sp.
GTTCTGTGAAAACACACCGGTCAGGTTGCGCAAAGCCGGAACCACCCAGTGCGTTCCGGATCCTGGATCTCAGATATTGGCAGACGTGGCGGCGTTTTGGGGAATCACATATGTGGTTTTCCTCGGGCGGTTGGCGCTGGATATCGCCGCTGACCGGACACCGGCACAGGCCCGGCTAGGAGGGTCAAGGGCGTGCAAGCACCGGCTGGATCTCTCCGATGATGTGACGGTTGCGGCGGGTGAATTCATCGCTCAGAGTGAAATCATCCTGAGCGTCAAAGAAGATCTCGGGCACCTGACGTCGACCGATACCCGCCTTGGCCGGTTGCCAACCGAGGCATAGATCCGGCGACACGGTCAGCATGATCGCGGCCTCGCCCGCATGGTCGAACAGGCCGACGCTGCCCCGCCCGACGCGCAAAGCCAGTTCGTGGTCAGGTTCGGACACGCAGCAGGTCATTGCCCGGCCAAGACTGCCGGGCCTGAGGCACCGCGCCTGCAGGCCGAGCTCGGTCCAGATCCGGCGGGCAAAGTAGTTCCCTGTGCCTGTCGACAGCGAATACATGGTCCGACCCAACCCATCGACCGGGCCGTCCTGCGCTTCGGCGCCGAGGATCGTACCGTCCGGGGCTGTCAGCATTTCGTTGGTGACGATGAACACCCGGCCGAGGTCACGGTGCAGTTCGGCTACACGCCTCAGCAAGGCGGCCTCGTCTACCGGACGTTCGGGGATCAGAACGATGTGCGGGGCATCCGCCCGGTTTTCCTTCAACAACACTGAGGCCGCGGCAAGCCAGCCGGTGTCGCGCCCCATCGTTTCAAGAATCGTCACATCGTCGAAGGTCTGCATGGCGCGAAAATCGCAGTCGAAATCGCGCACGGCCAGAGCGACAAAGCGCGCCGCACTTCCGTATCCGGGGGCAAAGGCTACGCCGGGCAGATCATTGTCGACGGTCTTCGGTGCGCCGACTGTGCAAAGATCGATCCCCCGGGTCTCTGCAAGCTCTGACAGTTGCTGGAGTGCAAACATGCTGCCATTGCCGCCGATGCCAAGAATGTGGCGGGCATGATGCGCCTCCATTGCCTCAAGCAGCGCGGAAAGCTGCGCCTCGGTCACCCTGACCCGGCTGGATCCCAGATATGCGCCGGGCGTACGGGCCAGACGTGCCCGCGCATCCGCCGCATCGGACCCGGTCAGGCCCGTCAGATCGACAGGTGCCTGCACTCCGGAAAGCTCAAGACTATGCCGCAGACCAAACACCTTTGAATACCGGCCACGAGCCGTTTCGAGCAATCCGGCGAGCGTCGCATTGATGACTGCGGTGGGACCGCCCCCCTGAAACACGAAAAGGGTGTCCGTCATCGCCCTCAAACCGGTTTGATCAGGATTTTCGTTGTCTGCGCGCCTGTTTCCACATCGCGGATAGATCGGTCCAGATCGGCCAGTGACCGCGCGGTTGCGATCAGTCGCTGGAAGTCAACATCACCCCCGCGATGCCATGCGGTCAACATATCGAGGGTGTCCTGAAACTCCTGCCGCGTGCAGACGCGGCTGCCGATCAGCGACAGCTCCTTGATAATGCAGCGGGTGATGTGGATTTCGCTCCGCCCGCCTTTGGGAAATCCCAGAACAACGACGCGACCCTGAACAGCGGCGGCTTCGGTGGCGGTCGCAAATCCCGCCGCCGTCCCCGAGGTTTCCATCACAAGGTCGAAACCCTCTGCTGCGGTGGCGGCGCGCAATTCCTGCAGGGCCTCGCTTCGGGTCGGGTCGGTGGCGGTGATCCCGAAAGCCTCGGCCACCGCGCGCCGCTTCGGGTTGGGTTCCGACACATGTACCTGCGCGGCCCCCATGTGGCGGGCTGTCAGCGCACAGTACAAGCCAATCGGGCCTGCCCCGATGACCAGCACGCGGTCAGACGGTGATACATCCCCACGTTTGAGCGAATGCGTCGCAATGGAAAAAGGCTCGGCCAGCGCAGCGGTTTCATCTGGCAGGTCATCAGGAATGGGGAACACGCAATCCACCGGAACCACAACCTGTTCGGCAAAACCGCCATCTTGGTTCACGCCGATCACGATCAGCTTTTCACATACATGGGAAGCCCCCCGCCTGCAGGCTGTGCAGCATCCGCAAAAGATCAGCGGCTGGATAGCCGCCCGGGTTCCCAAGGCCAGCCCCTCCACACCGTCGCCAAGCCCCATGACCCGGCCTGCAAATTCGTGACCGGGTATGACCGGCGCGCGCGCGATCGGGTTGTCGCCGTTGTAGATATGAACATCCGAACCGCAGATCCCGGCAAAGGCCACATCGATCAAAACCTCTCCCGGACCGGGAACGGGCGTGGGAAGATCGGCCACGTTGACCCGTCTCCATTCCTTGAGAACTGCTGCTTTCAATGCGCGCGTCCCGACTAGCTGGCCAGATCGCAGATGATAGCTTCATCGTTGTCCCGACGGTAAGGGGTGGCTGGCCCCTGCCAATTGTCCGGTATGTACGCAATCGTTTGGGACACAAGCATGCGCGTACCACTGACATTCAGCGCGATAAAGTAGGCGGTCGCCTTGTCACGTACCGCCGCGCGAATGTCGTCATAAACTGATGTCGCCCCCCACCAGGCCTGCTTGAACGTCCCAATCGGATAGCGGCGCGCATGGTGCAGGAACTGGGCCTCGCTCCAGCCGGGTTTCCATTCTTCGGCAAAACCGTCTTTGATCCAGCTATCGGCCTGCGCCACGAGGTCACGGGGCAAATGATCGTAGACGGCGTTCAGGAAAGCAGCCGCCAGGTGAACCTCGATACAGCCGGCCTCGGGCAGTCGGGCGATCCTTTGCAGGCTCAGCATCGAAGCACCGTGCTGCACGCAGCCCGCCAGCCCGCCATTGGCACGGCACGCGGCGGATAGATCAGAGATCAGTGCGAAATCGACATTCATATCGCCGAAACTGCCGTCCGCCAGCACGTTGCCGCCATGGCGCGTGCCAGACTGAATCGACAGCTTGGACAGCCCTGATATGTCCGGGCCGAGATTTGCGGCCACACCCTGCAAAAAGGCGTCAACCTCGGCCACGGTAGAGTTCGCATCGCCGACTTCACCGATCTCACCGCCCAATGAGATGGTGACACCCGCAGGCTCCTGCGCGCGGGCGTGGCGCGCCAGCTCGGCCGTCAGTTCGATATTCAGCCACTGCTGCTCGACTTCAGTCGGCCGGGACAGGTCTACAAGTGTAGAGC
>NZ_JBARVQ010000271.1:0-2923 GCF_049646345.1 Albidovulum sp.
AAAGTGCCCAACTCGGTCGTATCGGCGCCCACCCGCGGTCGGGCGCTGCCCGGCTATCGTCAACCGCTGCGCCCAGATCCAGCCCGGAAATGGCGCGCCCCGCGGGGTGAATGTCGCCTGCGGGCTGGCCAAAGCCCGGCTGTTGCTCTATCGCCTCGCGGGGAGAATTCACCGGGGCCGATCACATGACCGACGATCTGACAGCCGCCATTTCCTCGACCGAGGAAATCATTGACGAAGCGCGCAACGGCCGCATGTTCATCCTTGTCGATCACGAGGATCGCGAGAATGAGGGCGATCTGGTGATCCCGGCGCAGATGTGCACGCCGAATGCGGTCAACTTCATGGCCACCCATGGCCGTGGCCTGATCTGCCTGACGCTCTCCTCGGCGCGGATCGAGGCGCTTGGCCTGCAGCTCATGTCGGCCAAGAACTCCTCCCGCCATGAAACCGCCTTCACCATTTCCATTGAGGCGCGGGAGGGCGTGTCGACCGGCATTTCCGCCCATGACCGGGCGCTGACCGTGGCGACGGCCATCGACCCCTCGAAAGGGCCACAGGATATCGCCACGCCCGGCCATATCTTCCCTTTGCGCGCCCGCGACGGCGGCGTGCTGGTCCGCGCCGGACATACCGAGGCCGCGACCGATATCAGTCGGCTTGCCGGCCTCAACCCCTCGGGCGTGATCTGCGAGATCATGAATGAGGACGGCACCATGGCGCGGCTGCCGGATCTGGTGACCTTCGCGCAGAAACACGGGCTGAAGATCGGCACCATTTCCGACCTCATCGCCTATCGCCGCCGCCACGATAACCTTGTGCGCGAGACCGGCAGCCGCACCGTCACCTCGGCCCATGGCGGCGACTGGACGATGCGCGTCTTCACCGACCAGACCGAAGGTACCGAACATGTCGTGCTGACCAAAGGCGACATCACTACCCCGGAACCGGTTCTGGTGCGCACCCATGCGCTGAATATCCTTGAGGACGTTCTGGCGCTGGGTCCATCACCCGAAGGTGAACTGGCCCGCGCGATGCAGATCATCGCGGATGAGGGCAGGGGGGCGGTCTGCCTTTTCCGCGACCCGAAGGCGAAGCTGGTGAATGAGGAAGAGGACGGTCCCCGCACGATCAAGCAGACCGGGCTTGGGGCACAGATCCTGTCCTCGATGGGGCTGAAAGAGCTGATCTTGCTGACGGATTCGCCGCTGACCCGCTATCTGGGCCTTGACGCCTATGATCTTCACATCGCGGGCACCCGCCCGATCACCGAAGCCTGAGACGGGGGGCTGAGACATGGCCGGAAACGAACAGCATTACACGCTCGATCTGCCGAAATTCGACAAGAAGGTACGGCTCTTGATCGTGGTCGCCCCCTATTACAAGGACATCGCCGACAACCTCATCGCGGGCGCGAAGGCGGTCGCGGCAGAGGCGGGGGCCGAGGTCGATCTGGTCGAGGTGCCGGGTGCCTTGGAAATACCGACCGCCATCGGCATGGCCTCCCGCATGGCAGATTACGACGGCTTCGTCGCCCTTGGCTGCATCATCCGGGGCGAGACGACGCATTACGACACGGTCTGCAACGACTCGTCGCGGGGCCTTACCATGCTCGGCCTCTCGGGTGTTGCCATCGGTAACGGCATCCTCACGGTCGAGAACCGCAAACAGGCCGAGGTCCGCGCCGATCCGGCCGATCAGAACAAGGGCGGCGGTGCCGCAGCGGCGGCCTTGCATCTTGTCGAACTTTCCCGCAAATGGGCGCGCCGGACGAAAGGCATCGGGTTCAAGCCGCAGGGCGAGGAATTCCGCATCGCCGGTGACAGCGAAGGACCCAAGACCGCATGAGCGACGCCGCCCCGAAACCGACCATCGCCGAAAAGCGCCAGATGAAATCTGCCGCGCGGCTCTATGCCGTGCAGGCGCTTTTTCAGATGGAGGCCTCGGGCCAGACCGTCGACAAGGTCCGGCGCGAGTTCGAAAGCTTCCGTTTCGGCGCGATCTATGAAGGCGACGAGATGGCCGAGGGCGATCCGGAGCTTTTCCGCAAGATCGTCGAAGAGGCGGTGAACTGGCAGGCGAAGATCGACCAGATGACCGACCGGGCGCTGGTGGCGAAATGGCCGATCGGCCGTATCGACCCCGTGCTGCGCGCGCTGTTCCGCGCGGCGGGCGCCGAGATGACGGATGAAAAGACCCCGATCAAGGTCATCATCACCGAATTCGTCGATGTCGCTCGTGCCTTCTTTCCGGACGGCAAGGAACCGAAATTCGTCAACGCGGTTCTCGACCATATGGCGCGCGAGGCCCGGCCCGAGGCGTTCTGAATGCCTCCGCATCGCGCCGGTTCTGGCTGATGCGACAGCATGTCCCTGTAAAATCCCCCACACAAAGCTAGATTGACGGGGAAGGGAGATCGGCATGCCCGCACTCGTCCGCCTTTACATCCGCAATGTCATCATCGGTTTCGGCCTGTCGGCGGTGTTCGTCACTGCACTTCTCTGGCTCGATATTGCCGGTCTCTGGCACCTCATCTCAACCTCGCCGCAAGGGTGGATCGCGGTGCTGATGCTGTTCGTCTTCAACGGCATCGTCTTTGCGGGGGTACAATTCGCGATCGCGATCATGCGGCTGGGCAGTGATGAACGTCCCGGTGGTGGGCGGAAGGTGCCAGCCCCATCGGGGTTGGAAACCGTTCCGGTTGCTGCATCGAAGCTGTGACGCCGTTCGCCGTCGCGATGTCGCGTGATTGCGGTCGGGGCGGGCAGCGCAAACGCACTTGCTGCCCGGAACCTGAAGATGCCCGACGCCCTGCCGCAGGATCCATGCCAATACGATTCCATGGCCCGCTGACCTGAGCGTCTGTGCGGAATTTCGCACAGTCGGTGCCGGGCTCTGTGCGGTTGTCCGCACGGGGCAATAC
>NZ_JBARVQ010000272.1:0-1892 GCF_049646345.1 Albidovulum sp.
GGGATTGACCGTGAAGGCCATCAGCTGGTCGAGCGTCATTTCCTCCTCGGCATAGACATCATGCAGCGCGGGTGCGACTGCGGCGAGTTTCAGCCGCTGCTTGACCACGCTGGCCGAGACGAAGAAAGCGGCGGCGATCTCCTCCTCGGTGCGGCCCTTCTCGCGCATCGCCTGAAACGCGCGGAATTGATCCAGCGGATGCAGCGGTGCGCGCTGGATATTTTCTGCTAGGCTGTCTTCTTCCGCGAGACCGTCCATGCGCACGACGCAGGGCACCAGCGCCGTCTTGTTCAGGCGCTTCTGCTTCACAAGAAGCTCCAGCGCCCGGAACCGCCGCCCACCGGCAGGGATTGTGAACATGCCGGTCTCGGCACCGTTGTCGTCCAGCACGGGCCTCACGGTGATCGAGGCCAGCAGCGTCCGCCGGGCGATGTCTTCGGCCAGCTCCTCAATCGAGACGCCGGCCTTGACGTGGCGCACGTTCGACTGGCTGAGCATCAGCTTATTGAAGGGGATGTCGCGCGAGGCGCTGAGGGTGATTTTCTGTTGCTTGGTCATCGGGATTACTCCGCGACGGGCCAGCCGGGAGCCACTCTCTCGACCTCCAAACCCGTCACGGAAAACCCGGCCCAACTCTCCCTCTAAGGAGCGATGGGCCGGAAAATCTCCCAACGGGAGTTCGCGGCTAGAACGCCTTCTCCAACAACACCTTCGCCTTGCCCTCCATCACAAGCCTCGCATCCTGCTGCGGCTTCGAGCGGGCAACAGCGGTGATCCCCTGCACGAAGTCGAACACGCTCTCAGGCGGGCGGCCTTCCTCGGCCAACACCGTCTCGACGATCCGACCGGTCTCCGCCTTCGAGAACCCGCGCTTGCGCAAGAATTCCTGCCGGTCCTCGTCTGTCCGCGCGACGATCTTCTCGCGTGATGCCCGGATGCCGTCGATGAATGGAGCTGGCGAGGAGTTGGCAAAGCGGGTGAGCGCCGGGGCCGCCTCATGCGCAAACCGGGAGGCGGCGTATTTCGAATGGCGGATTTTGATTTCCTGGAAGTCCTCGACGCCCCAGAGATTGCGGTTCTGGCAGACTGCCCGCAGGTAGAAGCTGGCGATGCCCAGCGTCTTTGCCCCGACCTCCGAATTCCAGCAGTAGAACCCTCGGAAATAGAGGTCTGGCGAGCCGTCAGGCAGCAGCCCCGCCTCAATGGGGTTCAGATCATCGACCAGAAAGAGGAAGACGTCGCGGTCCGAGGCGTAAAGCGTGGTGGTGTCTTTGGTGATGTCGACCCGCGGATTATAGATACCCGTCGACCAGTCCAGAACGCCGGGCACCTTCCAGCGTGTGTCGCCAGTGCCGTTGCCCGCGATACGCTGAACGGCGGAGACAAGCTCGTGATCGTAGATGCGGCCATAGTCGGGGCCGGTCACGGCGCGCAGTTCGGTGCGCCCATCCCCGGTTTCCAGCGTCTTGATCTGTTCGGCGCGATGATTGGTCAGTCCGTATTGCAGGTTAATGCCCGCCAACGGCGCGGGCAATTGACGCAGATAGGCGGCAGGCCCGCCGACGAGGCTGGATAACTGCCCAAAACTCCAATGCGTGGGCGCAATCGGCTCATCAGCTCCGGGCAGGATCAGCCCTAACTTCTCGGGATTGTCACGATGCGCCTCAACCCGGATCGCAGCGCTTTCCACCGTGCGCGTCCGGCTCCGCTCCGCCCGACCTTTTACCGAGGCAAAGAGATCGTCGAGCGACAGATACCGCTCGTCATCCGGCCGCGAGAACCATTCGGACGACACGCGGTCCACGTTCGAGCCGCGTGACACATCCACCTTGTAGCCGCCACTCGCATCGGGGCGCGCATTGAAATTCTGTTCCTGAATCATGGGATAACCT